>CALFJC010000146.1 GCA_937877655.1 uncultured Selenomonadales bacterium | reverse complement strand
TGGAGAGCGGAAGCCCTGAAATGTACCTTCGAGCCTGTTCAAAGGGCGTTAATTTGGTTCCGTCGGCTTGCGTGATAGATTTTTCAAGGTCGACGCCGAAATTTTTTTGTTCGATAATGACTTTTGAGTCGGGAAAGTAAGCGTCAATGAAATTTTTGTGCTTGAGCTTAACGGGAACCTCAAATTGGATAAAATTTTCGGGCTTATCGACGCTGAACACGTCGCGAACGAGCGTCAGCCAAAATTTTTGATAGTTGGCGCGCTCTCCGATGCCTTCGCGCCATTGATTCACAAAATCTTTCACACCCATAACAAATCCCCCTTGCAAAATTTTCTTGCGTCGATTATAATTTAAAGGCAGTAAAAACAAAAGAGCCTCGCATTTCTGCAAGGCTCAAGATGCTTGAAGGCGGTTTAGCCCCTCATATGTAAGAAAGTTACTAAGATAAAGTTACAGAAAGCCGCTACGCACCGGGAAGGCTTAGGCGGCTGTTCCTGTGAATATCCAGAGGATTATTATCACAAGAATTATGATGCGAAAAATAATCGTGAACATCAGCTCCACCCCCTTTCCGGGGGCTTTCTCTGATTAAAACCGCCTTTTGCCGCAAGGCAACAAGCACAAGGCGAATTATAAAACAAAAGCCGCTGTTTTTCAAGCGGCTTTCATTTTTTTATCCGATATGCAAGAATCTCTTAACCAAAATTTCCGCGACAATGGCATCGACGGGTTCGGGTGGCACTTGCATTGAGGTAGGCAAGAATTTTCGCCAACCGCTCGGCGGATTTTTTTTCCAAAATTCGCGCCGCGCTTCTTCGGTGGTATGTTTTTCGTCGACAAGCTCAAAAGTTAAGCCTGCCGCCGAAATTTTTTTTGCCGCCGCCTTGTGAGTTGTGCCGTCGCCCAAAATTACTTTTTCTATTTCAAACTCCGCCGCGAGATTTTTTATTGCAACGTCGAGTTCTTCCGTAGAAATGACGCGCTGGAATTTTATTTCGCCCGTCGCCGTCAAAATCGCCACTCCGCACTTGTCGCGTCCCGGATCAATACCCATAAACATTATTTTTGCTCCAATTTTATGTTCAATCGCAACGGACCGAGCGAAGTTGTTTCCTCGCGGGCGGTTGCCTTCAATAAAATTTTCCCTTTCGCCGTGCTTATCGAATCAAAAATTTCATAAAGCTGTGTTCCGTCCATACTTCCGACGCTTCCCGTCAAAGGATCGCTCAAAATTCCCTTTTCAATCGCCGTTCGATTTATTTCCGTCAAAAAATCCTGTAAAATTATTTCGGGCGAGTTTTCGCCGTCGATTTTGTAATTTTTGGCGAGAACCAATTCATTTTTCTTGAAAATTAATTCGTTGGGATAAATTGCGAGTTTACTGCGCACGGGCTCGCCGCGAACCATATTTCCCGCCGCCGTGATTCTCAAAACCATATCGCGCCCGCTTTTTTCAATTTCCTCAATGATTCGGTGCAATTCCGGCTGATAAATCCAAACAGAATTATCTTCATCGCCGCCGAAGCGTTGAATCAGATTTTGCGTCGCCGTTTCGGCAAGAGAATTGATGTCTTCAGAAATTTCTTCGGCATTTCGCCCGCCTTTTATGATTCCGCTAGCCAAAACTTCGCCCGCCCGCAAAGTTATATCGCCTTCGCGAATCGCAATGATTCCTTCGCGCAAATTTTTGTTGCGCTCCTCAAGTTCGCTGTTGTCGGCAGAGAGTTTTTCGTTGTCGGAAGAAAGTTGTTCGTTATTCAAGGAAAGTTTTTCGTTATCGGCGGTCAAAGTGACGTTAAAATCGCCGAGTTTTTTATTATCCTCCTCCAACGCGGCATTTGTGCCGAGAAGATTTTCATTTTGCGCGGCAAGGGCTGAATTTGTCGCCTCAAGTCGCTCGTTACCTTCCTTAAGGCGGTCTGATTCTGCACGGAGCTCTTCCTGCTCGCTTTTCAACGCGATAATTTCTTCTTTTGACTCGCGCAGATTTGCATTTGCCTTTTCAAACTCCGATTGCGCCACAAGAAGATTTTCCGTCGCATCGTCGAGCTCTTTGAAGGTTGCATCCATTGTTTGGCGCAATTCTTCCATCCCGAAAAGTGCCGTGCGAACATTTTCTGAAATAAGTGCCATAAAACCGATTGAAAGTCCCGTTATAAGGCAACCCGTCACGACCGTAACGATCATTGACGTGTGACGCGGGCGCAAGCCGAATATCGAAAGGCGTTTTTTGCCGATTTTTGTTCCGAGTTTGTCTCCGATAAAGGCAATCGCGCCGCCCGTCACTATCATAACCAAAATTAAATAAATTCCTTCCAATAAAACACCTCCAAAAGGCAATGAGTAATGTGTAATGAGTAATTAGTAATGAATTTTACCATTTTCCATTGCTCATTGCTAATTGCTAATTGCTAATTGCTTTTTCATGGGGCGAATTACGCTGTAAACCTTATCGACGCGCCGCAATTTGTTCATAATCGTTTCGATTTGCTTGGCGTTTTGAACTTCAACGCCGAGATTTACCGTCGAAGTCTTATCAAATTTATTCGGAGCGGCATGAATCGAATGAAGATTGAGTTTCATCTCTGCAGGCACGGCGATTAAGTCGGCAAGGACGCCCGTTTTGTCTTCGCAGACAATTTCAATCTCAACCGTGTAAAGTTCGTCGGTTGAAGTGTCCCAACTTACATCAATCATGCGATTTACATCGGATGCGCCGTTTAAAATGTTCGGACAATCGGTTCTGTGAACGGAAACGCCGCGTCCGCGAGTGATATAGCCCGCAATTTCGTCGCCCGGTATCGGATTGCAACATTTTGCGCGTCTGACGACAAATCCTCTCTTTCCCTCGACCAAAATTCCCATTTCGGATTTTTTTTGCTTGCGTTCGGGGATTTTTTTAATTTCGGAAAGCAATTCGGAGACTTCGGGCGCATTATTCGCGTTAATTTCCTTTTTATGAAGTTCAACGAGCTTGGTTATCACCGAATGGAGCGAAGTTCCGCCGTAACCGACGCCCGCCAGCAAATCTTCTTCGTTGGCAATGCTCATTCTCTTTGCAACGAGCTCCAAACGGTTTTCTTTCAGCAAATCTTTGACGGAGTAGCCGAGTTTTCTGATTTCAGATTCGATTAATTCGCGTCCGTGTTCGATATTTTCTTCGCGATTTTCTTTTTTGAACCAAGAACGGATTTTACTGCGGGTATCGCTCGACGCAACGATATTCAACCAGTCTCTGCTCGGTCCGTTGTTTGAACGATTTGTCACAACTTCGACAAAATCTCCGTTTTGCAACTTATATTCCAGCGGAACAATGCGTCCGTTGACTTTCGCGCCCACGCAATGATGTCCTACTTCGGTATGAATTCGATAAGCAAAGTCAATCGGGTTTGATCCTTGCGGCAAAACTACCAAATCTCTGCCCGGCGTGAAAACAAAAACTTCATCGCTGAAAAAATCCAACTTCAACGCCTCAAGATACTCTTTCGGGTCTTTAATTTCCTTTTGCAAGTTTGCCATCTGTCGAAACAAAGAAATTTTTTGATCTCTGTCGCTGTTGGCAGCCCTTGATTCGCCGCTTTCCTTGTATTTCCAATGCGCCGCAACTCCATACTCCGAAATTTTATGCATTGCGAATGTTCTTATTTGAATTTCAAGCGGATAACCGAGTGCCATAACCGTTGTATGCAAAGAGCGATAGCCGTTGCTTTTCGGAACCGCGATATAATCTTTGAATCGCCCGGGAATCGGTCGCCACTTGGAATGAATCACGCCCAAAACGCTGTAACAATCCTTAACGTCGTCAACCAGAATCCTTACCGCCGACAAATCGTAAATTTCGCCGATTTCTTTATGGTCGCGCTTCATTTTTTTATAAATGCTGTAGAAATGTTTTGCCCGCCCGCTTATCGACGCGTGAATTTCCAATTCATCAAACTCTTCCTCAATCAATCGCACCGCTTCGCTGATATAAATTTGCCGCTCGCGCCGTTTTTGCTTGACGTGTTCAACTAAATCATAATAAACGTCCGGCTCCAAATATCGCAGGCATAAATCTTCCAATTCCCACTTGATATTTGAAATTCCGAGCCGATTTGCCAGCGGCGCGTAAAGTTCCATTGTCTCTTGAGCAATTCTTTTGCGTTTATCCTCGCGCATGAATTTTAATGTTCGCATGTTGTGCAATCGGTCGGCGAGTTTTATCAAAATTACTCGCAAGTCTTTTGCCGTCGCGATTATCAGCTTGCGATACGCCTCAATTTGCTGTTGCTCTTTGGTTTTGAAATAAATTTGCCCGATTTTCGTCACGCCGTCGATTAAAAGCGCAATTTCATCGCCGAACATGTCTGTAATTTCGTCCAGTGTGAAAAGTGTATCTTCAACCACGTCATGAAGAATTGCGGCGGCTATCGTTTTGTCGTCGAGCTGCAATTCCGTTAAAATCGCGGCGACATTCAGCGGATGATTTATGTACGGCTCGCCCGACGCCCGCGTTTGTCCCTTGTGCCCTTCCTTTGCAACCAGATATGCTCGCTGTATCAGCTCCAAATCCGCATCGGGCTGATAATTTTTAACCGCGTCCATCAAAAATTCTATTGTCACGGGCGGTTTTCCCTTGTCGTTCATTTTATCGCCTCCCAACCGATTTGATTGTACAATTCTTTGTTCAAACTGTCTACAAAAAAATAACCGCGCAGATTTTTTTCCGCGCAGGTTCTCTTTCAAAGCTTTAACGAAATAATTTTTGCCGCCTTCGTCAAAGAAATTATTTTTCCGCCCGCTCTCGACGCTCGGACTTCCGATTTTCTCCTTTCCAATCGGTATGTCCGCGAATTGTTCAAATCCAATTTGTTTTTCGGGCGCAGCAGTTCAAAATTCTTTTTATCTCGGTCGATTATCAACAAACCGAGTTCCTCAAAAACTTTTATCGCGCCGTCGAAGGCGTATGTCGACAAATTTTTTCCTGTTTGACTGTTGAACGCCTTAACTAACGAACATAAATTAAATTTCTCCGTGAAACTTCGCGCCTTCCGAAGAAAATTGTAAATTTCCAAAAGTTCTTCGCGCTCCAAAAACGATTCTTCCGACTCCGCCGGCTCCAAACTCGAAATATTGCATTGAAGCCGAACTTCTCCCTGCCATTCGTTTATTTCGGGCTCGTAAGCAATGTCTATCGATTCATTTTCGACGAGCGGCGCGAGATTTCCGCAATTCCAAGCAACCGCACGAATATTTTTTTCTTCGCAAGGGATTTCAAACGTCAAATGAACTCCTTCCTTGCCGATTGCCCGCGCAGATTTCCCGCGAAAGTTTCTGCAAGCCAACACGGGACGCGGATTCCCCAATCCATACGGCTCGAACTTGTCAAACTCCGCCGCAACCTCAAAATTTATCTGCGCGGGGTTGATTAGCGCATCCACATTCAAAATCGGCTGATAATATTCGTCTGAAAGTTTTTTTCGGACGTAATTATCAAAGCGCGCCGCAAATTCGGGGAGATTTTTTGCCGAAATGCTTAAGCCCGCCGCCTGCGAGTGCCCGCCGTATTGATCAAATAGCTCCGCCATTGTGTCAAGCGCATTTTTCATGTGAAGGGCGGGAATGCTCCGACATGATCCGCGATAAATCATTTCGTCCTGCGTCGTCAAAATTATCGTCGGCAAATTGTATCGCTCAACCAATTTCGACGCCGTCAAGCCGATAACTCCTTCCCGCCAATTTTTCCCCGAAATTACCAGCGTACATAAATCGCCGCCGCGTTCTTCGCGCATAAGACGAACTTTTTCTTCAGCCGCCGATAAAATTTTTGCCTCAATGTCTTTTCGTTGCTGATTCATCTTTTCTAACTGCCGCGCCAAAATTTTTGCCTCTTCCGCGTCTTCAGTCAGCAAAAGTTTCAAACCTTCCCGCGCAGTTTTCAATCGCCCGACTGAATTTAATCGCGGCGCAATTTGAAAGGCGACATGTCCCGCCGAAATTTTTTTGTTGCCGAGCCCCGCAACACTTACCAACGCTTTTAAGCCCGTGCAAGTTGTTTCGCGCATTTTTTTTAAGCCCATGCGAACGATTTTCCGATTTTCCCCGACGAGCGGAACCAAATCCGCGACGGTTGCCAATGCGGCAATTTCAATATCGGTTGTGTAGCTTTGAACTTCTACTCCGCCCAGATTTTTCATCAGAGCTTGGCTCAATTTGAAGGCGACGCCCGCGCCGCACAAACTTTTTTCGGGATAAGGACAAATTTTTTGATTGGGATTGACGACGGCAACCGCCGATTGAATTTTTTCCAACGCGGGCAAATGATGATCCGTAACAATCACTTCAAGCATATCTTTAACCGCCGAAATTTCTTTTTCGTTGGTTATGCCGCAGTCGACGCTGATTAAAAGTGCCGCGCCGTTCGCAGAAATTTTTTGCAGGGCGGGAATATTCAAGCCGTAACCTTCCGAGCGGTCGGGAATGTAACTTTCAACATTGCCGCCGAATCTTCGCAACGTCCGAATCAAAATTGCCGACGCGCTCATTCCGTCCACGTCATAATCGCCATAAACACAAATTTTTTCCTGCGCGGCAAGTGCTTTTTTAATTCTTTCGACCGCCTCATTCATTCCCGCCATTAAAAACGGATCATGAAACGGCGCGGCTTCGGGTTCCAAAAAATCTTTTGCCGCCTGCGCGGTTTTTATTCCGCGATGATATAAAATTCTCGCCGTCAATTCGCTTACGCCGAGTTCTTCCGCAATTTCTTTCACGTCGAAAGGATTTGATTCCCTGATAATCCATTTTTTCCGCATTTTTATTCTCCTTTGCCGCTTGATCGTAACATTCTTTGTCGAAACTGTCTACAACAAAAAATCCGCCGCTCAATTCGAGTGACGGACTTTTTTATTACACCTTGAAAATATTTTCGCAATCGTATTCGGCAATGTGTTCGTCGTGCGTTATGAACTTCATATTCTCCGCAACCGCCTGCGCGAGCATTAAATTATCGAACGGGTCTCTGTGCAGGGGCTTGCCCGCCTTACGCTCAAGCGTTTTGAACGTCAACGAGTGATTTACATTGAGTGAGAGCGGCTTGAAATTGAACGTTTTGCAGTAGCCGATAAGCTCTTCGCCTCTGTAAGGCATTTTGTCGGGATGGAGCTTGTGTTTCAATTCAATCTCGAAAATCGCCAGTGCGCTGTAATAAATTTCGTTGTCTTCGTTCATTATGAGTTCGCGAGCCGCGCCGGCAAGCTGTTTGTTGTTCTCGAAGAGCCAAATTAAAATGTGCGTGTCGAGTAAAAGTTTCATCTGTCGGCACCCTCCGCGAACATTTTCAAAATCTCAGCGTCCATCGCAACAAATGCCTCGTCGAAGTCGTCGGGGAGCTTGTGCTTGCCTTTGGCGTAGCCGAATGCCAATTCGCGCGGAAGAATTCCGTTTACTGGTGTTCCCGCGTCAATGCGGCTGATTCTGAACTTCGGTTTGTCGCTGTTCGTAAGGAAAATTTCTTCTGTCGGGTTTTGCTCCAACATTTCCAACAGTTCAGGCAGTTTCGCCTCGTTCACAGGGATTAGTTTCATTGTCATTACCTCCTAAAGTTTGAAAAAATTTTAGTCGAGTTGTAAAATGCTGTCAAGGAGTTGATTTTCTATGAACAGTTACAATATTCAACTTGATTGGGACGACGAAGCCGAAGTTTGGATGGCGACGAGCGAAGATATTCCGGGATTGATTCTTGAAGACAAATCAGCCGACAAACTTATTCAGCGTGTATTGTTAGCCGCGCAGGAAATTATCGAATTGAACGGCGTAGAAAAGCGGCAAGATTTTTATTTCCATTGCAACAGGCACGAAAGAGTTGCGGTGGCTTAAATGGCGGAGTACGAAAAGAAAGTTAGGAATATTTTATCCGAAAACGGCTGTAAATTCATTCGGCACGGCAAAGGCGACCACGATATTTGGTACAGCCCGATAACAGACCGCAATATCACTGTCGACGGAAAGATTAAATCGCGTCATACGGCGAACGAAATCATGAAACAAAGCGGAATCAGCTACCGTTTCTAAAAATATCACACTTCGTCACGCAAAAAGCCCAATTCATAAATCTGCGGCAACAGTTTAGCAGAAAGTTCCTCTAAATTCAATGACGCTCCTAAACTCATGCGGATTTGATACCAGCCCGCGTCCCAACTCTCGATTTTCCAACGCGATACGTCCAATCGCTCCAATTCTGAATAAAATCGCTTGTAAATAGTTCGTGCCGCGTCCAAAACCGCCAGTGCCTCCGCTGAAAGCTCTGCGCGGTGTTTTTTTATCCATAATGCCGCAAATCTGTCCTCTGCCGCCCGAAATATCTCCATTCGCAGTGCCGGCAAGTATTTGGAACAGATATTTATTCATAAAAGCACCTCCGAGATAATTTTAACATAAAAAAAATCGCCTCTGAAGGCGTTTTGAGCGGTCAAAATACAAAATTCAGAATAGCGAATTTTTACTTGGATTCTTCTTCGGTCACCATGTAGCAAAGATCTTTCCACTCATCAAGCGAAATATCTGCGAACAGCTCTGCAAATTCGGGATTTTGTTCTGCAAGAAAACTTTTCACCGCATAATAAGCTGTCGACTCGTCAACTTCCTCTCCTATATTCTGTCTGTCCATAAATTTATCGAAGTCTGCTTGAATTGCCGGGTCAGATGTCGTTCTGTCTTCCCAGATGTAAGGGTTGGCGTCGCTTACGAATTGCAAAAGTTCTTCAGAAGGTTGCTCTTGCTCGTCGTAAAGGCAATCCATAGCCCTGTACATTGCGATATGCAAATATTTTCGTTTCATTTTGGTTTCCTCCAGCCTTTATCTTTCTTCGGATTGCGCGAATAACCTGTTTCCGAATCCCATTGTCGCGGCGTTAAATTTTTTCCTGCATTTTGAATTCTGCCGTCACGAGTGCTGACCCAGACTTGAGAACCGTCGGATTCCGTTTGAGAATACCATTCGTTGCCGTATTTGTCTTTGCCTTTGTAATTCGACGGGTCGTTTGCAACTGTTTCTATCAACTTGCGATTTTCAGGTGTATCTGACATATGACCTTCTTTTGGTCTGAAAATGTGCTTGATTTGTGAGTCATTCGTCGGAAGTTTATTTGTCAAGTTGTCGACTGTCTGATTATAATCGTTTTGGTCTAGAGTTCCTTGCGGACTGCCGCCGGTGCCGTGTCCCAAACCTGTATTGTCGTGTCGCCCCATATCAAACCTCCTGCAAGACGAGATTTCTCGACCTGTTGTCGGGAATTATCAATTTAATGCCGTGTTGAACAGCATAATCGAACCACGAACGAATTTTTTCATCGTTTTTGGACAAAGTGTAAATCATTATCGTCCGCAATTTTTTAAGATTGTCGACTGTATATTTCAGAGCGTTTTTCATGGTGTCTAAATATTTTTCGTTATTTCGCAGTCCCTTTGTGCTGAACGCAACGACTTCGCAATTTTCCATACCGTCAAGCATATTTGGAAAAATTTTCGGCTCAGAGTAGGTAATATTCGGAATAACCATCGCATTCAGCTCCAATGTCAGCCAAACAGATGCTATTCTCGCGCGAAAAAGTCTGTGCAGGTTCTCAATATGGTTAATATCTCCGCAAAGCGAATAATCCGGGGCGATAAAATACTTTACGCCCGTAAATCTGTCGCGATAAAAACTTTTTAGTTCGTCTACGTCATAATAAATCGCGTTGTAAATGCCAAGCAGGCCGTCAAAAGCCACATCGTAGTTATAGAAAGACACACAGGTTTTATCCGTGCGCCGATAATTATTTTTTTCGTCGTAAAGTGCGATGTAGTCCGGATATTTTGTGATTTTGGCAGTGATATACGGCAAATCGTATTCGCCGACCGCATAAGTTCTGCCAGTCACGTCCGTAAAGTTAAGATTGAGCAACTTACGAAGATTTTTCAAACGACACCCTTTCTTAACGAGATAATCCTTAATATCGTTCTTCAAATTATCTATTGCTTTAATCATTAAATCACCTCGATAGAAATTTTAATTGAAGTTAGACAAAAAGTCAAGTGTACTAAAAATATCGCACTTCGTCACGCAAAAAGCCCAATTCATATATCTGCGGCTCCAATTTTGCTGATAACGCGCTTAAATCTATCGAAACGCCTAAACTCATGCGGATTTGATACCAGCCCGCGTCCCAATCCTCGATTTTCCAACGCGATAAGTTCAAAGTCGCCAATTCCGCGTAAAATTTCTTGTAAATTTCTCGCGCCGCG
The DNA here is from genome assembly GCA_937877655.1 of uncultured Selenomonadales bacterium. Lineage (GTDB taxonomy): Bacteria > Bacillota > Negativicutes > Selenomonadales > Selenomonadaceae > Quinella. Next base: position 16,605 of record CALFJC010000146.1, on the reverse strand, counting down.
TCCAATACCGCCAGTGCCTCCGCTGAAAGCTCTGCGCGGTGTTTTTTTATCCATTTCGCCGCAAATCTGTCCTCAATCGCCCGAAATATCTCCAGCCGCATCGAAGGCAACGTACATTCCCAACTTTGCACCTCCGACAGCATAAACGGATAGAAATTGTTCGCTATCTGATAGATTTCGCCCTCGTATTCCACATTTTTTAGCGATACTGTCTGATTCGACGGAGAAAACAGGCTCCATATCACCGCGTCGCCTATAAATTCACGTGTAAGCTCGCTCGTCGGGCGCATGAATTGGTCGCGGTCGTTCAGCCACGTCGCTTTTGGCAATCGCCGCACCATGTGCACTATCATTGCCATTTCAAAATTATTTTCTGTCATTGAAATTGCATGTCCGCCCGAATAAACGCCAGATAATATCGCTGTGTAGTTTTGATGTAGAAAATCATTGCCCATACACATTAAATCAGCTAAAAAATTTTCTGAAACTGTATCGCAATGAACTTTTCCACGACAAATAGTTATCCCGCTTGTCATCGGCGGGAATTTTTTTGTTCTGCGCGGGCGTTCAATCCATTTATTAAGAGTTTCAACCTCTGCAGTGGCATGAAATATTTTCTCTGCATACTTTTCAACTCCGAAATTATAAACATCAAGCAAAATCTCTTGCTCATGCAGTGAAATGCGCTCCGCTAAGTTCCAAATTAAAAAGCCTACAGGAAATTGAGCCTTGCAACCGTCAAAAGCTTTGGAATTAAACATAAAGCCGCGTTCAAACTTGTAATGGAAAAATTTATCGCGAATTTGTTGGTCAGCATTAGAGTTTATATATTTAATCTTAGAAAACATTCCGAGCCACGCTTTACGATTGGAAAAAATTTTGCTGATTCGATATAAAAATTGCGCTGTAAGTTCTTGGCTTGATTTTCCGAGATTTTCAGCGTTCATTTGCTTTCCAACTGCAGTAAATGCGATTTTGTCTTTAGAAATTTTGGATTTATCGCGTTCGTAGTTATTTGCAGTGGCGTAAGGCGGATTTATATAGATAATCCACTTGATATTATGGTTATCGAGGTCGCCGCGCAGGTTTTCGGGCAATTTATTGGCGTCGTCGTTGAGAAAATCGAATTGAAAAACGGTCGCCTCGCTGAAAATGCTCTTGCAATAGTCGGCGTCGTCTTGAATCAGCGTGGAAATATAACAACGCTTGAGAATTTCGGGCGGAAAATTAAATTCAAGGTTGCCGGTGCCCGCCGCCATATCCCAAAGGCGAAAATTATCGTCGAGCCACCACTCTCCGGCGGTTCGCGTCAGATATTCAAAGGCTTTATCGGCAAAAGCAAGCGGCGTATAAAATTCACCTGTGCGGCGGCGCAAATTTTCTTCAGTAAGCCTGTCCATCTTGCGGCGAATGGAAATAATGGCGTCGGCAGTCTTAATTTTGTCGTACATCGCCCAAAACTGATTATAATCGTCGGGATTGACGAATTTTTTAATAGTTTGGTCGCCAATCAATTCAAAATAAACTTTTCTATCGTGGATATGTGATTTACCCTGCTCAATATCGGTAATGAAGTATTCGGAAGGCTTGCGACCGTTTTTAACGGCGGCTCCGAACAATTTTTGCCAATAAATAAAGATTTGCTCGAAGTTTTGCTCGGTAATTTGCTTAACATTGCGTGATTTGCCTTTAAAAATGCGTTCAATATCGGCGACAAAGGCGATTTCGACTGTGTAAACGGATAAATCATAAATTTTTGCGTTGATAATAAGTTCGGAGTTGGATAAAGCGTTGACAAGCTTTTTGCAAGGCGATGACGGGGCTAAATCCCAATCGTAAGCGTTTTTATCGTCATAAAATGCGGCAAATGATTCAGTCGGGAAGATGACGGCGAAATTTTTAGTGACGATGCAGATATTTTGGCTGACTGGGCGATAATCGGAGCCGAATTTAAGACGGCGGACGTAGTAGAGAGTTTGCGCGACGATTTCGGCGAGAGTTTGAGGATTTTTAAGGTTTTTATCGAGCTTGAACTCGAAAAGAATCTGCTGAGTGTACAGGTCGATGAAATTTTTAGTCGCGAGCTTGATGTTGAACCGTTTGGCGAAAAAATTTTTGAGTTCTTCCTCCGTATTGGCTTCGGCGAGTGTTTGGAACAGATTTTTCTTCATGAGAGCACCTCCGCGCTGATTTTAGCAAAAATTTCCTTCGCAAGCAAAAAAAAATCGCCTCAAGAGCATTCGAGGCGAAAATTTTGTTCAAAATCGGTTTTGCGGGCGTTTTAGAGGCTCATTTTACGTTTTCCAATATATTGGAATTTGTACAGTCAGGTAAAAAACTCCACGTCAATATCAGATTCGCCCTCGACGATTGATTTACCGTCGGGAAAAATTTTGGCGTTAATTAAGTCGTCAACAAAAGGATCGCCGTCGTAAATCTTGATTGAGTAGACACATTCGGGATTATCACCGCATCGCCATACAGAAATTTTGATTCGCGAACTTTCGGCGGGGTCTTTCTGAAAATCGTACATCTCACCGCAATATGAAAATTCTATCTCGTCGTGAGTCGTCATCGTTTCTTTTAATTCATCTAAAGTCATTCCAGTCATAATCATCACCTGTTCAGAAATTTTGAGTACTCGGCGTATTCTTCGGGCGTAAGCGGAATATGCTCCTTTTGTCGCACGCCGTTTATATAAATGTGCTTGTGCAAAGACATTTCGCCGTCTTTCATGTGGTAATCTATATCAAATTTCGGCTTTTTATCGTCGCCGTAAACTCTTAACTGCTTGAAAACGCCTTTTCTGTCGTACAAAAGATACGCCACGTTCGGAATATTTGATTCACGCGGCAAGCTGAAACTTTGTTTTGGATTAGTAGGCTGGAGAACCGCGATTCCGTGAAAATAATCGACAACTTGCCAACCGCTGGGGACACTTCCGCCGCCAGCCGAACTTCCTCTACTTCCCATTTTTAATCCTTTCGTCCATCCGTTGTGAAAAACTCGGATAGTACATGATATTGTCATATTTTTCCAATTCAGCTAAAGAATGTCCGCAAATAATGATTTTAGACGGAGATTTTTGCCGTTGCAATTCCTCAACGCCTGTCAAAAGCGTTTTTCTGCCGTAAGGAGTGGATAAACAGCCGTTTGAAGAAATTGCAATGGAACTTTTTTCCGGGAGACCGTCAAAACACCAATCGAAATCTTCTTTGGAGCACCACGACGCGACTGGTATCACGTTAAAACCTTTTTTCTGCAGGCAATAGGCGACGATTCTGTTTCGAGTGCAATTCCAAATCCTTTGTCCGGGCAACATTTCGGGCAACATCGAGTAATCGGTTGAAATTATCCCTGCAAATTTTTTTAAACCTTTGATTCTGCTTTTAAGATACGTCCAAAAAGTTTCGTAAAGGCAATCGTCGATAAAAAAGTCGAGCCAATGCTTTTCGGGCTTAGAAACGGATTTTCTCTCGTTAAAGCTGATGACATTTTCGGGAATAAATTGATTTGGCGCGAGTTTCGGCATTAAAAATTTCCCGACAAGCTTTGCTCCCTGCCAATAATCCAACTTGAAGATGCTGTACTTTTTATCATAAATTTTTTGCATTGAATCACCTCGTAAAAAATTCTAAATGACTTTAAACAAAAAGTCAAGTCGTGAAAAGTGTCAGAAGTAATGCACTTCGTCTCTTAAAAAGCCAAATTCATAAATCTGCGGCTCCAATTTCTTTGACAGCTCCGATAAATCTATTAAAACGCCTAAACTCATGCGGATTTGATACCAGCCCGCGTCCCAACTCTCGATTTTCCAACGCGCTACGTCCAATCGCTCCAATTCTGAATAAAATCGCTTGTAAATCGTTCGCGCCGTCTCCAAAACCGCCAGTGCCTCCGCTGAAAGCTCTGCGCGATGTTTTTTTATCCATTTCGCCGCAAATCTGTCCTCTACCGCCCGAAATATCTCAATTCGCAGCGAAGGCAACGTACATTCCCAACTTTTTACCTCCGACAACAAAAACGGATAGAAATTGTTCGCTATCTGATATATTTCGCCCTCATATTCCACATTTTTTAGCGATACTGTCTGATTAGACGGCGCGAACAGGCTCCATATCACCGCGTCACTTATAAATTCCCGACTAAGCTCTCGCGTCGGGCGCATGAATTGGTCGCGGTCGTTAAGCCACGTCGCTTTTGGCAATCGCCGCACCATGTGCACTATCATCGCCTGTTCAAAATTCTCCGCTGTGATTGAAAACGCTTCCGCGCTTACATACGGCGCAGATAATATCGACACGTAAGTTTGATTTGAAAATTCATTGCCTTTAACAGTCAACGACGCTAAAAATCCTTCAGAAATTCTATCGCGACGGTCTTTATTTTTATCTGCAAGATTTAATGCGCCTGAAAACGGCGGAAATTTCTTTGTACATGGCGGACGTTTAATCCATTTGCTTAAAAACTTTTCGCGCCGCGCAGATTTAAAAATTTTTACAGCAGGTCGGACTAAGTAATTGTTTTTATAATTCTCCCAAACCTCTAATGAAATTTCCTGCGATTCTAATGAAATATGCTCGTTAAGGTTCCAAATCATAAAGCTTACAGAAAAATTTCCTGTGCAACCATTGAAATTCTTAGAATTGAATATAAAACCGCCTTCAAACTTGTAACTGAAGACTTTATCGCGAAATTTCTGGTCGTTAGTCGAGTTGATATATTTCGGCGTAGAAAACATGCCGAGATAAGCCGTTTTACCTGCAAAATCGCGGCTGATTCGATATAAAAACTGCGAAAATAATTCTCTGCTGACTTCACCGAGATTTTCTGAGTCCATAAGTTTTTTAATTCTTGTCATTGAAACGCCGTCTTTATTTACATTGTCACTTTTATTGTTATTTGCGGTAGCGTAAGGCGGATTTATGAAGATAATCCATTTAATATCGGGATTTGCGAGGTCTTCGCGCAGGTTTTCGGGCAATTTATCGGCGTCGTCATTCAAATAATCGTATTGAAAGCACGTCGCGGCAGAAAAAGTTTTTGCGCAATAATCCGCCTCGTCTTTAATCAGCGTAGAAATATAACATTTGCCGAGCGATTCTTCAGGCAAAGAGAATTCAAGGTTACCTGTACCCGCCGCCATATCCCAAAGGCGAAAATTATCATCTTTCCACCACTCGCCGACGGTTTTTTGAAGATATTGGACAGCTTTATCGGCAAAAAGTTTCGGCGTATAAAATTCTCCGGTGAAACGGCGCAAATTTTCTTCGGTCATTCTGTCCATACGTTGGCGAACAGAAATAATCGTGTCGTGATTGCGAATTTTCTCGTATTGGCTCCAAAAAGCATTATAAGCGTCAATATCAATGGGTTTGCAGATTTTATTGCCGTCGGTCATGTGAAAAACGACTTGTCCGTCGATAATTTCGGATTTATCGCCTTCGATGTCGGTAATGAAGTATTCGGAAGGCTTATGAGAGTTCCTAACCGCGTCTCCGAACAGACTTTGCCAATAATTAAAGATAACATCAAAGTTATTCGGCGTAATAATCTTTTTCTCGAACTTGCCGGACTTTTTCCTTATGCGTTGAATTTCTGTGGTGAATTTAATATCGTTTGTGACGTTTGAGAAATCATAAATTGCAGCTTCTGTGAGGATTTTGGAAGTTAAAAGATCATCAACGAGAATTTTACAGGGAGAAGATGGCGGCAAAGACCAATCGTAGCGAGTTTTATTGCTGTAGAAGTCGGAAAAGGTTTTAGTTTCAAAATATGCGCCGAAATCTTTTGTAACGACGGAAATATAAGGGCTGAGCGGGCGCGGGTCTTCGCCGGAATACAATCTTTGAGCGTAATAGAGAGTTTGAGCTATGATTTTGGCTAAAGTCGAAGTATTTTTCAGATTTTCCTTGAGTTTGAACTCAAAAAATATTTCGGGCGTGTAAAGGTCGATATAATTTGTCGAATCGAAGTTTAAAATGCCAAAGTAGTTTGCGAAACGGTGTTTAAGTTCTTCTTCGTTCTTTGAAGGCTTGACGGATTGATAAAAATGTTTTTTCGCCATGAAAATCACCTCGTGAAGTTATTTTAGCAAAAATTTTGCTTGAGGGCAAAAAAAAATCGCCTCTGCGGGCGTTTTGGAAGTTCATTTTACGAAATTCAGAATAACGGATTTTTATAATTCGACTTCGGCTTGGGCTTCGGCGATAGATTTACCGCCGGGAAAAATTTTCGCATTAACAATTTCTTCAACGTCAGTGGTCTCGGCGTGATAAACGAGTTGCTCATTGTCTAAGCCGCGATAAATATTAACGCCGTTTTCCTCGCGCATAAAGTTGTAATTGTAAAGTTTGCTGTGATAACGGAATTGTATATCATCCCAACGTGCGAGCATTTTTTTAAAGGCATCAAGCGACATTGTGGCGACAGTGACAGGATTAACAAATTCAATTCGTCTGAACTGCGCGATGCAATTTTTTAGTTCAATATCGGAGTAAATGCGCAACTCATCATCATTTTTTGCCAACCAACGAGTTTGAGGATATCTCGTAAGGACTTCGGAGGCAGGCGTTCCGTTTTCGGTTATGTCAAACCACTGAAAATCGTCCCAGAAAGGTCCGAACTCAAACGGCTCTTGCATTGGCTCGAACGAAAAATCCTCTTTGGGTGTGTAAACTCCCCAAATATGAATATAATCAGCGGAAAACAAGAAAGAGCCACATCGCCAGCATCGCCACGCATAGAAAAAGAATTCTTCGTGCTCATTTTCCAAGCAATCGGCAGGCAAATTTTCCTGTTCAAGTGAACGCCAATTTTCCAAAGTGCAAAAATAATGTTCAACAGGCACATCGCCTTCAGGTTCGCCGTGATAATAAAGGCGTTCGCCGCAAAAATTACAACCAAAAACACTCATAAACTATTCCTCCTCTTTTAAAACCGTAATTTCTCCATGAAACCAAAACTCAACTTGAAAATGAACTTGATCTTTGCGTTTTGCATCTCTATAGCCCGCCAAAACCGCGTTGAATCCCGCTTCAAAAGTTTCATGAAACGATATTACGACAATTTTACCGGGAAGTTGTTCATCTTCGGCTCTTCGTGCCAACTCATCAGAAATTTGTCTTGATGCGTGTTTGAGTTGCTTTGAAATGGTATTCGGGCTTAGTGAATTCATTCCTTTAACTTCTGCCAAAAATTTGTAATCGACGAGTAAATCAGGACGACGTTCTTTTTTCTCCGGTCTTTCATGCAAGAACACAACGCTCATTCCCCAACTCAAGTAATATTCTGCCGCGATGATGGCGTTTTTGTCCGTAACTTTATTACCGCCACTGTCGTAATAACAACCATCTTTTTTTCGTCTGTCTTTGCCGCTTGCGCCGCCGTAACCGCCCATTATTTTTTACCACCTTTCTTATTTTTCTCGCGTTCGTGCCACTGTTGACTGTAATTCGGAATGTGAACGATTTGAATGTTGGGATACCTTTCTGCGAGCCAAGCAGGAACTTTGCCGCAAACGACAATGGCAGTCGGCTGAATTTTTGCAATCATGGCATTGACGCCGCCGACAAAAAGCCGATGAGCCTCCTTATCGCGTCCGAGACAATTTGTGGTAATGGCAACGGTTGAATAGAGCGGCAAGCCGTCGGAGCACCATTCCCAAGACGATTCGCCCGCAAAACCTGCCGTCGGAATCATGGGAATTCCCGCTTGCTGAAGAGCATAATCGACGAGACGATTTGCGCGGCAGTTGTCAATCAAAACTCTTTCGGGAAAATTTCTAAACAAACTGAAATCTGCCGAGATCAATCCTTTTACTTGTCTCAAAAGCGGCAAATACTCTTCAAAGTGGCTGTACAACCGATGAAAATGTTCATCAGCTGTGAAACAATGGAACCAATAATTTTCTCTGTCCGGTGTGGACTTCAGATAGTTGAACGGTCGCACGGGCTCTTCGGGAAGAAAATTAACCTGCGCGAGTTGCGGGAAGTTGTATTTTCCCGTCGTCGGAAAATCTCCCGAAAAGGGCGGTTTGCAAAAAATTTTTTCAGCCCAATATTTGATTTCATCCCAAGTCATTAAAATCACCTCCTTTATAGGGTGGCGATTATAATTTGTCTTGAAATTTTTGTCAAGTTTTTTAGAACAACTTAATTTGTCTGCCTCCTCGATCCCAAAATTCTTCTTTGCTCCGATAACAGCTGTAATCATCGAAGTCAACATAAATCAATTTCAATTCGCGTTGTGACAAACGAATCTTCATCGCTTTCTTAGACACGCAAAATTTTTTTGCCAAAAAATCTAATTTCATTTCAGCAGGGAGCCATCTTGGCAATTTCGCAAACTCTTCACGAACAAAATTTTCCGGCATAAGCAGATGAGTCGCAAATATATCTGCCTCGCGTTCATTTTGCGGAGAACGTTCGTCAATCGGTAAATTTCTGTGCAAAACCCAATGCCCCAACTCGTGCGCGACGGTAAAATTCCAAAACCCCGCATTTTCTCTGAATTTGTCTGCCAATAATTCATTCATGCGAATTTTTTTCTCCGCAAAAGTAATATCCGCCGCAACATCTTTTCGACTCAATGTTTCCCAGCTGATATCCAAGCCGAAATAAGATTCGGCGAGAACTTCGGCTTTAATCGGCGGCTTTGAAATATTTTCTGCCGAAAGAATTTTCGCGGCGCGTTGTTCGATAATTTTTTTGTTCAAAATTTGTCCTCCGTGTCGTCAATGATTTTCTGTACCTTTTTACGTTGTGCGTCGTTCAATTTCGGGAAGACGCGCAAAAAATCTACCGCAAGTTTGTCGTCAACGATTGTATCTTGAAAATTTTGCGGAACTTTTTTCGCCAAAAGGAGCAATTCTTCCGCGTCGGTCTCCAAGAACAGCGCAATTTTTCTGAGCGTCTCCTCCGACGGCGGGCGAACGCCTTTGCCGTTTTCAATCTTGCTGATGTAGGTAAAATCCACGCCGCACGACTCCGCAAGCTCCGCTTGAGTCATTTTCTTCGCCTTGCGCAACCGTCTGATTTTTTCTCCGAAAGTTTCCATTCCAATCACCTCGCAAAAAAAATTAGGCAGGAACGAAATTTTTCCTGCCTTAAAAAGTTTTTGGGAAAATATTTATCTCAAGCTTCGAGATGAGGTTAAAGATTTTCCGAATTTGATAACCGCTCCCGCATAAAGAGCCGCGCAGACTGCCGCCAAAATATAACTCAACATATAATCGAGCCCGAAGCCAATCGGCGCGTGCAAAATGTAAGTCGAGACCATGTACATGTAAAAAGTTCCCGGCACAACCGCCATTATGTACGGCATATTGTTTTTAATCATGTAAACGGCAATCATTGCGAAGGCGAAGACCGCGATAGTTTCATTCGCCCAAGAAAAATATCTCCAAAGCAACGCGAAGCCGCTCTTGTCGGTTTTGGCGTAGTAAAGGACGAAGGCGACAATCGCAAAAATAATCAGCGCAAGAATAAAAGTGTTTGCTTTTTTCTTGTTGTCAATGTGGAGCGCGTCGGCAATCATAAGGCGCAACGATCTCAAAGCGGTATCGCCCGAAGTAATTGCAAGAACAATGACGCCGAGCACCGCGACCATACCGCCGACGGAGCCGAGCATATTTTCTGCGATAATGCCGACGACAACCGCCGCCTGTTTGAAAAGATTTTCATTGGTGGCGAGCCCCGCATTAACTGCGCCCATAGCCGCGCCAGCCCAACTCATTGCAATAAAACCTTCGGCAATCATTGTGTTGTAGTAGACAAGCCGCCCGTGTTTTTCGTCCGTGACGGAGCGAGCAATAAGCGTTGCCTGCGTCGAGTGAAAACCCGAAGTAATTCCGCAAGCTACGGTTATAAAGAAAATCGGGATGAAATGTTCGCCGTAAGGATGGACATTGGCAATGCCCGCCTCCCAAACTTCGGTAAGCGGATAGCCGTTGAAGAACAGCCCGAAAAATATTCCGACGGCGGACAAAAGTAAAATCGCGCCGAAAATCGGATAGATGCGCCCGATAATTTTATCAATCGGCAAAAGCGTTGCAATGAGATAATAAGCGAAAATTACTCCGTAAACAAGAATAACTTGCGTGCTCAATGTGGAAGCGTCGCCTTTAAGAATATGCGAAACGAATAAATCGCCGGGCGTGTAGATAAAGACCGTGCCGACCAAAAGCATCAAAAAGCAGACAAAGACATTGTAAACGCCGTAAACTCCGCCGCCGAGAAATCTTTTGACGAGCGAGGGCATTTGTTCGCCGCCGTTGCGAATTGAAATCATGCCGCTCATATAATCGTGAAACGCGCCGCCGATAACGCAACCGATTGGAATTGTGATAAAGGCAATGGGACCGAATAAAATTCCTTGAATAGGACCAAGCACGGGACCCGTTCCCGCAATGTTCAGCAATTCAATCAGACAATTTTTCCATTTATTCATTGGCACGAAATCGACGCCGTCTTTTTTGGCAACGGCGGGGGTCTTCGCGGAAGAATTCGGTTTCATAACTCGTTCACAAAACGCGCCGTAAATCGCTGCGCCGACGATTAAAATTATCAAGCCGATTGTAAATGTAATCAAAACAATGCACTTCCTTTTAGGTTATAGGTTATAGCTTATAGCTTATAGCTTATAGCTGATGTTTTTTTTCCTATAAGCTATTAACTGTAAGCTATAAGCTACTCTGCGCGATTTACATCTTTAATCGAAGTTTCAATCTTCTCCAAAGTGTAAGCCTCAATTATGTCGCCCTCTTTGAAGTCGCGATAATCGACAATCGAAATGCCGCACTCATAACCTGCCGCAACTTCTTTGACTTCGTCTTTAAATCGGCGGAGCGAATCAATTTCGCCGTCGAAAACTTCAATGTTGTCACGCAGGATGCGAATCTTGGAGTTGTTACAAATTTTTCCTTCCAAAACGTAAGAGCCTGCGACAAGTGCTTTGGAAAATTTCATGACTTTGCGAATTTCGACGCGCCCTTGAATGACTTCTTTAAATTTCGGCGCAAGCAAACCGCTCATTGCGGCGCGCATGTCGTCAAGCGCATCATAAATTACGCGGTAAGTTCTGATGTCGATATTTTCAATGGCAGCGGCTTTACGAGCATTGTTATCGGGACGAACATTAAAGCCGAGAATCAACGCATTTGAAGACGAGGCAAGCATAACGTCCGATTCATTGACTGCGCCGACGCCCGAATGAACGATATTAACGCGGACTTCATCATTTTTGTTGAGAGATTCCAAAGAACCTTTCAAAGCCTCAACCGAGCCTTGAACGTCCGCTTTGACAACGATATTTAAATCTTTCAGCGAGCCCGCTTGAATCTGATTGAACAGATCATCCAACGAAACTTTTTTGGATTTGATAAGTTCGTTGCGTTGACGTTCGATTCTGTGTTCGGCGATTGACTTCGCAAGTCTTTCGTCAAGCGCGGCAAGAATATCGCCGGCGGCGGGGACATCATTTAAGCCCAAAACTTCGACGGGAACACTCGGTCCGGCTTTTTTGAGATTGTCGCCGCGTTCGTTAATCATTGCGCGAACTCTGCCGTAAGTTGTTCCCGCGACGATAAAATCACCGATTCGGAGCGTGCCGTTTTGAACCAAAACCGTTGCGACGGGACCGCGTCCTTTATCCAGTTGCGCCTCGATAATGACGCCGCGAGCATCGCGATTGGGATTTGCTTTGAACTCTTGAACGTCCGCTTCAAACAAAATTTCTTCCAAAAGATCATTTATGTTGAGATTTTTTTTCGCGGAGACTTCAACCATAGTTGTATCGCCGCCGAAGTCGCGGGAAACCAAACCGTGTTCCAAAAGTTCCTGCTTGACGCGCATAGGATTTGCGCCGGGCTTGTCGATTTTGTTAATCGCAACGATAATCGGAACATTGGCGGCTTTTGCGTGATTAATCGCCTCAATCGTCTGCGGCATAACTCCGTCATCTGCGGCGACAACCAAAATTGCAATGTCGGTAACCTGCGCGCCGCGAGCTCTCATAGCCGTAAAAGCTTCGTGACCGGGTGTGTCAAGGAAAACAATTTTTCTGTCGTTGCAAATGACTTGATACGCGCCGATATGCTGAGTAATGCCGCCCGCTTCCGTCGAAGTGACGCGAGTTTTTCTGATAACGTCGAGCAAAGAAGTTTTGCCGTGATCGACGTGCCCCATAACCGTTACGACGGGCGGACGAATTTTCAACGAGGCGGGATCGTCTTCAATTTCGGGAATAAGAGTCGGATCTACTTCGGGCGGAAGTTCTTCGGCGGTAACTCCGAATTCGGAGGCGACAAGCGCGGCGGTATCATAATCGATAACTTGATTAATCGTTGCGACAACGCCCATCATCAAAAGTTTTTTTATGACTTCAACGGCGGTACAACTCATTTTGCTCGCCAAATCTTTAACCGCGATACTCTCTCCAACTTTTATGTGAGTCGGGCGGGCAATTTCGGCTTTATGGACGGGTTGCGGCGCGGGACGATTTTTCTTCCGCGCAGGTCTCGGCGCACGATTTTTATCTTGAGCTTGTGTTGCCGCCTGTTGAGTTTTTGCGGCTTCTTTGGCATTGGCGGGCTGACGGTTGCGGTTGCGTTGACGATTATTTCTGTTGCTGTCGTCGCGCTGACGATTTTTGGATTGACGGTCGCCGCGTTCGCCGCGAGTATCCTGCTTGTCTTGACGATCTGCGCGGACTTCCTGCTTATCCTGCCGCTCGGAACGATTTTCCTGCTTGCCGCGATTGTCGCGCCCGCGATTTTCTTGACGATCTCCACGCTCCTGACGATCTCCGCGTTCTTGACGGTCGCCGCGAAATTCTTGACGATCGGGACGATTTTCCTGACGCCGATTATCGCGCCGTTGCTGTTGCGGTTTTGGTTTTGAATCGCCTTCGATTTTCGGCTGAACTTTTTCGACAGGCTTAGTCTCAACTTTTTGCGCGGGTTTCTGTTCAACTTTTGGCGCGGGCTTGGCTTGCGGCTTTTGCTGTTGAACTTGAGGTTTTGGCTCGGCTTTTTGCGCAGGCTTTTGCTGATTTTTTTGCTGTTGAACTTGAGGCTTCTGCTCCGATTTTTGCACGGGCTTTGCAATTTTTTGCTGTTGAGGTTTTTGATCCGATTTCTGCGCGGGCTTTGCAAATTTTTGTTGTTGAGGTTTTTGCTCCGACTTTTGCGCGGGCTTTGCAGATTTTTGCTGTTGAGATTTCTGCTCCGATTTCTGCGCGGGCTTGGCAGGTTTTTGTTCGGATTTCTGCTCTTCTTTAGGCGCGGGCTCGACGGGTTTTCTGCGAGCAAAATTCGCCTTGACGAGTTCATAAGCTTCCGCCTCGACGCCCGTAAAACGATTTTTGACTTTGATCTTGCGCTTGTTCAGAAAGTCGATAATGACTTGAACATCTTGATTGAATTCGTTCGCCATGTCATAGATTCTATACTTAATCGGTTTTGACATAGATCCACCCCCGTTAAAAATTTTTTGTTTACATGCGGATTTTCTCCTTTGTAAATTATTTTAAATCGCCAAGCAAATTTTTTCGTAGAGTTCGCCGGGCAATTTGGTTTTGAAAATCTTATCGAGATTGTGACGTTTTTTTAATGACTCCGCGCAGGTTGCCGACTTGCAAACATAAGCTCCGCGCCCTTGAGACTTGCCGCCTTCATCAAGAAAAATTTCTCCCGAAGAAGTTTTTGCAATGCGAAGGAGTTCCGATTTGTGACGGCTTCGACGACAGACGACGCATCGGCGCATTTCAATTTGCTTAATAACCGTGCCTTTGGCGGCTTTTCCTTTCGACATGGCATTACACCTCTTGAGAAAAATTTTTTATCTGAAAACGCGGCGAGAAATTTCAAATTGCCGAGTGGCAAAGCGCGAAATTTATTTGTGCAATTTTCAAAAGTGCTTAGCGTCTTCCTTTTTTGGGACGCGGTTTGAAAACTGCCGCCGCCTCCGAAATATCAACTTCATGCATATAATCGGGGAGCACGTCATTTCTTGCCTGCTTGACACTTTTAATATCGATTTTCCAACCCGTAAGGCGGGCGGCAAGCCGCGCATTTTGTCCTTCCTTGCCGATTGCCAAACTCAACTGATTATCGGGCACAATCACGCGGCAATTTTTATCGTCGTCGTTCAGCGCGACGCTGACAATTTTTGACGGACTCAAAGCATTTGCAACGTAGACGCCGGCTTTCGGGCTCCAAGCAATGATGTCAAGTTTTTCATCGCCGAGTTCATCAAGTACGGGCTGAATTCTGACGCCGCGTTGTCCCAAACAGGAGCCGACCGCCTCAATGTTGGGGTCTTTGGAAACAACGGCGATTTTTGCTCTGGAGCCCGCCTCGCGAGCCACGCCCTTTATTTCGATAATTCCTTCTTGAATTTCGGGAATTTCGATCTCCACAAGCCGACGCAAAAAATTTGGATGGGTGCGCGAAAGATAAACTTGCGGACCTTTGCCGCCCTTTTTGACTTCGATTATATAGGCGCGAACCCAATCGCCGATTTTGTAATTGTCAAGCGGCGATTGCTCGCTCGGAACCAAAATTGCTTCGGTTTTGCCGACTTCGACGATAAAATTTCCGTCCTCAACGCGAACGATTTTTCCTCTGACAAGATCACTTTCGCGGTTTGTGAACTCGTCATAGATAACGCCGCGTTCAGCCTCGCGCAATTTCTGAACGACAAGTTGCTTAGCCGCCTGCGCCGCGATTCTTCCGAAATTTTTTGGCGTGACTTCGATTTCAACAACGTCATCAATCTCGCAACCCGGACTGATTTTTTCGGCGTCTTCCTTTGAAATTTCTATAACGGGATCGCTGACTTCCTCGACAACGCTTTTCAACGAATAGACATGAAAACTTCCGTCCTCGCGGTCAAGCACAACCTCAACATTATCATCTTGATTGAAATTTTTTTTGTAAGCGACTTTCAGCGCGGACTCCACTGCGTCAAACATGACTTCGGGCGAAATTTCTTTTTCAACGCATAAATCTCGGAGCGCATCAATCAATCTCAATTCTTCTTTTTTCCTTCTGACAGCCAAGTAATTCTTCCTCCCAAAAATTTTTTTAAAAATCTATGTGCAACCTGACTTGCGCAATTTTTTCACGCGGCAAAGGTTCCGCATCTTTCAGACGCAAAAATTTTTCGTCGCGCCCTTCAAGTTCTCCGACCAAAAATTTTTTTCCGTCGAGCGGCGCGTAAAGTGTCACGTCAACAACTTTGCCCGCCTCGCGAATAAAATCTTTATCCTTTTTCAAAATGCGGTCGATACCCGGCGAAGAAACTTCCAAAATATACGCGCCGTTGATAATCGAAACTTCATCCAACTTCGCGCCGAGTTTCTCGCTGATATTTTGGCAGTCGTCCAAATCGATTCCGCCCGCCTTGTCCACAAAGACGCGCAGATACCAATCGCGTTCCTTGACATATTCCACGTCAACCAATTCATAATCTGTTCCCGCCAAAATTTCAGCCATCAAACTTTCAACTTGCGATTCAACTTTGCTCAATCACTCACCCCCAAAGGCAATTAGCAATTTGTAATTAGCAATGAGCAATGAAAAAATAATTCCTAATTCCTCATTCCTAATTGATTTTTTCCCTTACAACATGAAAGAGTGGACGCGAGCCCACTCTTTCAACTAAGCTATGTCCAAAAAATTTTTTCTCCGCCTGAACAGAGAGTTAAAAAATTTTTTACAAGCGATGCCCTCCAAAAAGATTGTCTTGACTTCGCGCCATATTTTAAACAACTTTCTGATTGTTTGCAAGTTTTTTTTGCTGAAAGATAAAAATCGGAGAGCATGGGGGAAAATTTTTTCGTTAAAGGAAAAATCGCCGCCGCGCAGAATATAAGGGCAAACACATTCGGCAATAGCGGAAGGAGCTGTTGGAGTCATGGCAACATTCAACATAAGAGGAAAAAATATCGAAATCACACAACCATTGCGCGAGTACGTTGAAAAACGCGTCGGCAAGATCACGAAGTACTTCGACAACATGGAAGAAATTTCGGTTTTGCTTTCGGTCGAGAAAGATCGTCAGATTGTCGAGGTCACGGCTGAAGTTCGCGGCGGCTTGATTTTGCGCGGGCAGGAGTCAACGGGCGACATGTACACGTCGATTGATTTGGTTGTCGAAAAACTTGAACGCCAGATTCATAAACAGAAGACGAAGCTTGAGCGTCGTTTTCGTAACGGCGGCATGAGAGCGGAAGCCTTCGCGGAAGCAAAAGTTCAAATCGAGCGGGAAGACGAAGCCGAGTATCCGATTGTCAAGACGAAACATTTTGTCGTGAAACCTATGGACGTGCAGGAAGCAATCATGCAGATGAATTTGCTCAATCACAATTTCTTTGTCTATCGCGACGCGCAGACGGAACAAATTTGCGTGGTTTACAAGCGCACCGCCGGGGCTTACGGGCTTTTGGAATTCGACGGCTGAAAAGCAATTAGGAACTAGGAATTAGGAATTAGGAATGAAGAAAATTATAGCGGTTAGCGAAAACCCGACCGCCCAAGGATGGGCGGTCGCCGGCAACGAAAACAGGATGTTTTCTTTGCCGGAAACGCCCCTGCGAGGTGCC
>CALFJC010000145.1 GCA_937877655.1 uncultured Selenomonadales bacterium | reverse complement strand
TTGCAGACTTCTTCAGCCTGTTCAAAAGTCGCAGTCTTGCCGGTGCCGATAGCCCAAATCGGCTCGTAAGCGATAACGAGTTTCTTGACTTCGGCGGGTTTGAATCCGTCAAGGTCTTTGTCGATTTGTCCGACGACGTGTTCAATGTAAGTGCCCGCTTCGCGAATTTCAAGCGGCTCGCCGCAACAAACTATCGGAGTAATGCCCGCGTTGAAAGCGGCTTTTGCTCTCTTGTTGACGCCTTCATCAGTTTCGCCGAAATAATCGCGGCGTTCGCTGTGTCCGAGAACGACATAATCAACGCCGATTTCGTTCAACATGCCCGTAGAAATTTCGCCGGTGTAAGCTCCTTTGGGTTCCCAGTGAACATTCTGCGCGGCAACGTGAATATTCGTGCTCTTAACCGCATTGGCAACCGCCGCAAGTGCAGTGGCAGTCGGAGCGACAACGACGCGGCATTCGGCATTTTTGACGAGCGGAATCAATTCTTCAACGAGTTTGACGCCTTCTTTAATGGTGTTGTTCATTTTCCAGTTGCCCGCGATAATCGGAGTGCGTCCCACGCCGTCAATCGCGTCAATGCCGGGCAAAACTTTTCCTTCGAGATATTCGAGGGTTGCGCCGCCGCCGGTGGAAATGTGAGAAATTTTCTTGTCGAGCCCGGTTTTCTTCAAAGCCGCAATGGAGTCGCCGCCGCCGACGATTGAAATCGCGCCTTTTTCGGTAGCCGCCGCGACAGCCGCCGCAACTGCGAGCGTACCTTTTGCAAAGTTATCGAATTCAAAAACGCCCATAGGTCCGTTCCAAATGATCGTCTTTGCGCCTTCGAGTGCCTTTACATATTCTTCCGAAGTTTTTTCGCCGCTGTCGAGTCCCATCCAATCTTTCGGGCATTGATCAACGGGAACAGTCTTATATTCTGCGTCAGCCGCAAATTTATTCGCAACAACAATATCAACGGGCAGAATGACTTTAACGCCTTTTGCCGCCGCTTTTTCGAGAAGTTGTTTTGCGAGTTCGACTTTGTCAGCCTCAAGGAGCGAAGTTCCGACTTCGTAACCTTTAGCCTTGTCGAAGGTATGAGCCATGCCGCCGCCGATAATGATCGTGTCGACTTTGTCAATCATGTTGCTGATAACGCCGATTTTGTCGGAAACTTTCGCGCCGCCGATAATGCCGACGAACGGACGTTGCGGATTTTCAAGAGTTTTGCCGATATAATTAATTTCCTTTTCCATAAGGAAGCCCGAAGCGGTTTCGAGGAAATGGGTAATGCCGACGTTGGAGGCGTGAGCGCGGTGCGCCATGCCGAAAGCGTCATTGACAGCGATGTCCGCGAGTGCGGCGAGTTGTTTCGCGAATTTCGGATTGTTTTTCTTTTCTTCCTTATGATAGCGAAGGTTCTCAAGCAAAAGAATTTCGCCGGGTTGGAGTTCAGCCGCCGCTTTTTCTGCGGGTTCGCCGATGCAATCTTCAACCCATTTTACTTCTCTGCCGAGAATTTCGGCGAGTTTCTTTGCAATGGGTTTCGTGGAGAATTTGGGCTCGCGAGCTTCGGTCGGGCGTCCGAGGTGGCAACCGATAACGACAGCCGCGCCCTGTTCAAGCAGATAATTGAGAGTCGGGAGCGTCGCGTCAATGCGTTTGGTGTTGGTGATGTTCTGGTTTTCGTCCATCGGGACGTTGTAATCGACGCGAAGGAAAACCTTTTTGCCTTTCAAGTTGATGTCGCGAATGTTTTTCTTATTCATTAGAAAACCTCCCCAAAAAATCAATGAGTAATGAGTAATGAGCAATGAGTAATGAAAAAACGTTCTCTTAATTGCTAATTACTAATTGCACATTACTAATTGAAACAGCCCGGCTCAACAATAACGAAGAGCCGAGCCGTCACATTTTCAAAGCGTGTTCAATTTACTGCAGAAAAAAATCTCACTTGAGTTCTGCGAAGTACTTAATGGTGCGAACCATTTGGCTGGTGTAGCTGTTTTCATTGTCGTACCAAGAAACAACTTGAACGAGGGTATTGCCGTCGCCAATGGGGCTGACCATGGTTTGGGTTGCGTCGAAGAGCGAGCCGAATTTCATGCCGATGATGTCGCTGGAAACGATTTCTTCTTCGTTGTAGCCGAAGGATTCGTTGGCGGCGGCTTTCATGGCTTCGTTGATTTGCTCTTTGGTGACTTCGCCTTTAACAACTGCGAAAAGAAGAGTGGTCGAGCCGGTCGGAGTGGGAACGCGCTGTGCTGCGCCGATGAGTTTGCCCTTCAATTCGGGGATAACGAGTCCGATAGCTTTTGCTGCGCCGGTGCTGTTCGGAACAATGTTGCATGCGCCTGCGCGGGAGCGACGGAGGTCACCTTTACGTTGCGGACCGTCAAGGATCATTTGATCGCCGGTGTAAGCGTGAATGGTAGCCATAATGCCGCTTTGAATCGGAGCGAGGTTGTGAAGAGCCGCAGTCATGGGAGCCAAGCAGTTGGTGGTACAAGATGCCGCCGAAAGAACTTTCACGTCCGGGGTAAGGGTCTTGTGGTTGACGTTGTAAACGATTGTCGGGAGGTCATTGCCTGCAGGAGCCGAGATAACGACTTTCTTTGCGCCCGCAACCAAATGCGCAGAAGCTTTTTCTTTGCTGGTATAGAAGCCTGTGCATTCGAGGACAACGTCAACTTCGTGTTTGCCCCACGGAATTTCTTTGGCGTCTTTGATAGCGTAGATGATGATCTCTTTGCCATCGACGACGATGGAGTTTTCTTTAGCCTCGACTTGGTGTTTGCCTTCGCCGATCTTGCCGCAGAAACCGCCCTGTGCGGTGTCGTACTTCAAAAGGTGCGCGAGCATTTTCGGGCTGGTAAGGTCGTTGATAGCGACAACCTCATAACCCTCAGCGTCGAACATTTGACGGAACGCAAGGCGACCGATACGACCGAAACCATTGATAGCAACTTTAACAGCCATTTAAAAATACCTCCCTATACTTTGAAAACTCTTGAAAAGATAACCTTCAAGTTGTTGCTATGTTACACCAAATTTTTTTGAGTGTCAATAAATTTTCGGAACATTTTTTAATTTCATGCCCGTTTCATTTAACCTGCGCGGCGATTTTTAATTTGCAAGTTCAAAATCTCTGTGCTATAGTTTCGGCGAAAAAATTTTAAACGGAGAAATGACAATGTCAAGTGTGAAAAATAAAGTTCATAAAAAATCTGCGGAGAAAAATTTACCTGCCGCGCCTCAAGCCGCCGCGCCCGCGAATGTTGCAACTTTGCCGGGCGTTTCGATTGTCCTTCCGATGTACAATGCTCAGCGATACATAAAAACTTGCGTTCAAAGCGTTTTGAATCAGACGTTCGGAAATTTTGAGTTGATTTGCGTTGACGATTGCTCAACCGACGACACGCTAAAAATTGTTTTGGAGATGGCGCAACAGGACAGACGAATTAAAATTGTAAGACATGCAAAAAATTCCGGGGCGGCAGCCGAGCCGCGAAATACGGGGATAAGAATGAGTCGCGGAAAATATATCGCCTTCCTTGACGCCGACGACATGTACACGCCGACCGCGCTTGCGGAACTTGTCACTGTCGCCGAAAAATTCAAAGCCGACGTTGTTCATACCGAGCAGGTTTTGTTCCCCGAAAATCAGACAATCGACGTGACGCCCGAAACAAAATTTACAACCTTCAGCAAGGAGAAGGGCGGCTTTTGCAAGGAAGCTTTTCTTGAAACCGCCAATCTTGCCGAGCGCGTGCAAATGTTTTATAAGGGAAGATTTTTCGGCTGGGTGCACAACAAACTTTATCGCCGCGATTTTCTCATGGAAAAAAATATTCACTTCGCCAAGCTGTTGACTTCGGAGGACATCGTTTTTTATTTTCAAGTTTTGTGTACCGCGCCGCGAATCGTCCGCGTCCCGAATATCGTTTACATTTATCGTCACAATCCCGACTCGATAACGCGCAAAATGGTTTCTATTGAAGATTCTCTGCACGCGCTGACGCATTTAATGATTGAAGGATCAAAAGTTCTCGACGACTTCATGAACGGAATTGAATTTTTTGTAAAAAATCCTTCCTACCGCCAGTTGCCGATTGATTACATAATCCAACAACATTTGGTTTGGACGCAAAGATTTTATGACAAGTACACGCCCGCGCAGTTGGACGCCGTTGTTCGCAAGGAGCTGAAAAAATATTGCGGAGACTTCACGCCGTTTTTCGCGTACATTTACGGCGCGATTCATTCTTATCGCCAGCGACTTATAAAATACGACAAGGAAATTAAAGAGTTGCGGGCAAAAGTGCAATAAAAAAACTCCGGAGAAAAAATTCTTCGGAGTTTTTTTTGTTTCAAATTTTGACGAAGCTCGCGTTGACTCCCAAAATTTTTATTCCGAAAAATTCAAGTTCGCGTAAAAAAATCGGCGGCAGTCTTCCGTGAAATAAAATCTTCGGAGTTTTTTTGTTTCAGATTTTGATGAAGCCCGCGTTGACTTCCAAAATTTTTATTCCGCAAAATTCAAGTTCGCGTAAAAAAATCATCGGTTGCCTTCAGCAAAATAAAATCTTCGGAGATTTTTGTTTCAAATTTTGACGAAGCCCGCGCCGACTTCCAAAATTTTTATCCCGAAAAATTCAAGCTCGCGGGCAAAATCGGCGGCGGTGCCGTCGAAGTCGACATCAAGTTCAAGGCTCGTGCTCAACTTGCGGGCAAAAACATCGTTCACGCCCGAAATATTTTTTATCTGTTCACAAGCAGAAGTCAAAGTGCCGCCAAATTGCTCGAACATATTTTTGGTTATCAGCAAAGTTAAATGTCTCTCAATCTGCGCGGCGGACTTCAACGCGGCAAAAGAAATTTCATTGCCCGCACGTCGCCCCGCCAATTTCAAAGCGTCGTTGCCGTCAAGAAAAGCTCCGCCGCCCGTCGCCGAACCTGCAAAAATTATTTCGCCCGTATTCAATTCAATCAAGCGGCTTGAAACAGAAATTTCTTTGTCCGATAAAATTTTTACTTCTGCGCAGACCAAGTTATCAGCGTGAAAATCATTAGCCAAAATTTTGCAAAGTTCAACGTCGCCCGCCGCTGAATAAATCCTCTGCTGAACGGCACGATTAATCTGCGCAAGATCAACCGTCCGCGAAAAGCCTTGACGTTTCAGCGCGGAAATAATTTCGTTTTCAACTTCCGAATAACGCCGCCCGCTTGAATCGAAGGCGATAACTGCCACGCGGGGATTATCGGCGTTGAGATCGACAAGAGATTTTTTTTCAAGCGCGGTGATTTGCGAAGAAATTTTTTTATCGTCAAGCTCGGCAATTATCTCGACAATGAAAATTCCGTTCTCGACGCGGTCGGAAATAATTTTGTAACTCGAAATTAAGCCCGCGCTGTCGACAGAAATTTTGTCGGAAAGGAGCATGTGATTTTCCGTGCGCGTCTTTGAATTAATCGCCGCGCCGAATTTTTGTTCAATCGCCGAGCGCATTGCGTTATGAATCGCACTTCGCTCGGTATTGCCGCGTCCGACGGCGTGAATACTTTCAGCCGAACATGTCCCGAAATTTATAACTGCCAATAAACTCAATGCTGCCAAAATTTTTTTCATAGGCAAAACTCCTCAAGGACTGAATTGAACTTTGACTGTCGCGCCTTTGTCGACAAGTTCGCCCGCGCCGAGACTTTGACTTATTGCAAAGCCCGAACCCGTCGCCTCAAATTTTATGCCCGCCTCATTTGCAAGCCGCGCAGATTCACGAATGCTTTTGCCGTAAAAATCGGGGACGCGGGCAACTTCGGGCGCAAGTTCTTCTTTCGGAGCTTCGGGCGCAGGTTCAACTTCTTGCGGAATTTCTCTTTGCGGAGCACCTTGTATTGACGCGTCGCCTTCGCCAATTTCCGCGCCCAATTCATCAGAATCAAATCCAAGCGGCGCGTCGCTCGGCTCAATCCGCAGATAACGAAAGACTTGCGAAAAAATTCTGCTCGCAACGGGCGCGGCAATTTGTCCGCCGTAAAAAACTCCATACGGCTCATCAATCACAACCAACAACGCAATTTGCGGACTCTCAACCGGCGCGAAGCCGCAAAACGACGCAATATATTTTCCTTCAAGATAACCCCAACCGTCTTCGCTGACTTTCTGCGCGGTGCCCGTCTTGCCCGCTATCCTGTAGCCGCGAACGGACGCCTTGCCGCCGCCGCCCGTCGAAACAACCTGTTCAAGCAAGCCGACCAAAGTTTTGTCGCTTGCAGAATCAATCGTCCGCCTGACTTCCTCAATATGCGTCTCGGAATAAATTGTGCCGTTCGCATTTTTTATCGATTTGACAATGTGCGGCTTGAGTAAAATCCCATCGTTGGCAATGGCACAAAAAGCCGTGATAAGTTGGAGCGGCGTAACCGCGATACTTTGTCCGATAGCCATCGTCGCAATATCCGAGTCAACCATTTCATAAGGAGAATATAAAATGCCCGCCTCTTCGCCCGGCAATTCAATTCCCGTCGGTTCGCCAAAGCCGAAAAGTCTCGCGTAACTTATCAATTTATCCGCGCCCAAATCCAAGCCGACAAGTGCAAAGCCCGTGTTCAAAGATTGCTTGACAACGTCCGCGAAAGTCACGGTTCCGAAACTCGATCCGTTCCAGTTCTGAATTTTTTTCCCCGAAACCATAACATAACCCGGATCAACAAAAATTTGATTCGGCGAAACAATTCCTTCCTGCAAAGCCGCGCCCGCCACTACCGCTTTAAAAGTCGAGCCCGGTTCGTAAATGTAGGAGACCGCACGATTTTTCCAAATTTCTTGGTCGTAATCCCAAAATCTGTTCGGATTGTAAGTCGGACGATTTGCCATCGCCAAAATTTCTCCCGTGCGCGGATCCATTGCAATACAAGTTATCGCAAGCGGGCTGTTCTCCGCCATTGCCCGATCCAATTCCTGTTCGACAATAAATTGTATCGCGCCGTCAATCGTCAGCTGAATCGTTTTGCATCTGTCGCCTTGATAGCCGTGCGGCGCAAAAATTGATTCCAAAATCGGTCGCTCGCGGCTGTCGGCGAGAATAAATGACTCGGTGACTTCGCCTTTGATATACTTATCCCAAGCCTGCTCAATGCCGTCAAGCCCTTTGTCGTCCGTGCCGACGAAGCCCAAAATATTTGCCGCCAAAACGTCATTGGGATAATATCTTTTAGCCTCGTCGCGAAAGCCCAAGCAAACCGCGTAACCTTTTTGACGAATCAAATTGCGAATTGCCTCGTATTCCGATTGTTCAAGCCGCCGTTTTACCCAAGAAAATCCTCCGCCGACAGCAATGTCATCCAAAATATCTTGTTCGGTTTTGTCGACAAGCGGAGCCAAATCTTTTGCAAGTTCTTTCGGCTTTTCAACATGATTCGGATCGACGAACAAAGATTTTGTCATGGTGCTGACGGCAAGCTCCCGCCCGTTCCTGTCGACTATCGCGCCTCGTGGCGATTGAACGGAATAATCATGCCCGACTTGCCAACGCATTCGCTCGGAAAGTTCGCTGCCTTGAATCAGTTGCAAGTACGCGTAACGGACGACGATAACGCCCATCAGAATCAACAACGCCACGACCAATTTTGTTGTGCGTCCTTGAAGAAATGCTCTGTCTTTTTTTTCTTCTGCCATTTTCAAGCTCTTGTCGCATTTTTAAGGAGCGCGTCTTTTAATCGCCCTTCAATAGCAACGAGTTCCTTTTCTGCCGCTTGACGTTTTTGCCGCCCTTCGTGCTGAATTCGGAGCGTTTCCTCAATCGTAGAGATTAAATCTTCGTTGACTTTTTTAACGGTATCAATGTCGACAATGCCGCGTTCGTTCGCCTTCGCCGTGTCGATTGAATTTTGTTTAAGCATTTCGGCATTG
Source organism: uncultured Selenomonadales bacterium (assembly GCA_937877655.1). GTDB lineage: Bacteria > Bacillota > Negativicutes > Selenomonadales > Selenomonadaceae > Quinella. Next base: position 10,908 of record CALFJC010000145.1, on the reverse strand, counting down.
CGGCGGAGTAAATCGTTCGTGGCGTCGCTGACTGCCCGTTGAAGTTCGATAACGTCTTTTTGGCGCGTCAAGCCGAGCGCGATAACCATTTGATTTTTCCAAAGCGGGATTGTGTGATAAATCGCCGATTGCACGCGATCGATTAAAACTCTGTCGTTGTTTTGAATCAGACGAATTTGCGGCGCGGTTTGAATCGCCAAAGTTTTGCTGAGTTTCAGATCGTGAATTTTTTTCTCAAAACGATCTACGCTCTGTTCAAAATCACTGACGACTTGAACAGCCATCGGGTCGCCCGACTCGGAAGCTTGAGCGCGAAGTTTCGGAAGAGTTATCGTGCGCATTTCGTCAAGTTTTTCTTCGCCTGCGCGGATATAAAGTTGCAACTCTTTGAAGTACTCCAAATTTTTTTGATAAAGCGTGTCGAACATGACGACATCTTCCATCATTTTTGTTTTGGAATTTTCAAGCCCCGACTGAATTTTTTCAACCTGCGTAGAAAGTTTTTCGTAACCTTGCATTATGTCATCAGCCTTGTTGACGAGCGAGCCGATAATCGGCAAACTTTTTAAAAAGCCGCCGCCGCTTTTTTTTGTCACGTCGAAACCTTTGACTTTGCCGACGAGATCAGTTAAAAGAACTCCGACTTCGCCCGAATCTTTTGTGCGAACTTTGGCAAGTATGCTGTCGGAGAATTGCGCGATTTCCTTCTGCGCGGGCGCGCCGAATGTCAGCGGCATGCTTGAATCCATGAAATTTATTCCGTCCTTAATCGAACGGACTTTTGCCAATTCTTCCGGCGAAAGAGTTTCGATTTGTTGAGTGACTTTTTCAATCTCCTTCGCGGGCTCGACGGGTACCACTTCTTGACTTTGCGCCGCACTTGATTTTTTTTGCGCCAACAAGTCGTTAAGGTTTATTTCTGCCATTTTTATCTCTCCTCTTGTCTTTTTTAACATATTGATTATAAAAATCTTCGACGGGCATGAACAAATATCTGATGCCTTCGACGAGACTTATCCACATCGGCAAGGTTGTCCACGACAGCAAAAAATATAAAATGCCTTGAATGGTTTTGCCTTGATAAAATTTGTGCGCGCCGAACGAGCCGAGAAAAATTGCCAACGCCGATTGAATCAATTTGGTTTGAACGATTTGCGGACGATCTTCTTCCGGAAAAAATAAATCTTCCGGGTGCGCGTCCACTTCGCCGCGCCGCCGCCTTTGCATTGCCTGTTGCGGAAAAAATTTTCTCGGCGGCTCCATCTCAATCGGACGGTCGAGCAAATCGGTATCGATTCGGACGTTGCCGTATTCGTCAACTTTCCCGACGTCGATAGTTTTGCGCGTAATTCCTTCCGAATCAAGCTGTTGTTGCATAACTTTTAACTCGGCGTCGACAGAAATAATTTGATCGTTAATCACGTGTTCAAATTGATCTTGATAAGCATCGTCGAGCGCGGAGAGCATTTGTTTCATGCGATCTTTCAAATCTAAAACTTTTTCCGTCGACAACTGAGTTTCTTCCAACTCTTGATATTGCTTGACGATTTTGACGGCGCGATCTTGATAATAATCGATAAACTTACACGCCAGAGAAATTCTTTCGGGATTTTTTTCAAGATGATTCAAAAGATTTTTCGCAGTCCGTTGCAACAGCTTAAGTTGCGCGGAAAGTTCTCTGTCCGATAAATTTCCTCTTGCCTCCTCCAAAAAATTATAGTCGGCAATCGCCTTGTCAAAGTTTTCTTGAAGATATTGTGCCCGCTCCGCCTCCAATTCTTTTAAATCAAGTCGCGGCGTCCGATTTTTTTTCCAATCCCAAAAAGCTTTGCCGCCGAAAATTACTCCCGTCGTCATCAAAATCACTATCAAATAGTTCAGCAACTCATCCAAAGCCGGCACCCCCGATTTAATTAGCAATTAGGAATTAGTAATGAGTAATGAAAAACTTCTCGCATTGTATCATAAAAAATTTGCAAAAAAAATCCCCGCACATTTTGCAGGGAGAAAAAAAATTTTTTTATCGATAAAACGGAATGTCAAATTTTATTTTCGCGACCTTCTCTCAGGCGTCTGATATTTTCTCTGTGACGCCAGACGATAAGAACTGCCGCCGCCAATGCGAAGGCAAAATATGCGTTGGGAACGTTGAAGACCGCCGCGAGTATCGGCGTAAGAACTGCCGCCACAACCGAGCCTACAGAAACATAGCGCGTTATCAAAACCAATATGAACCACACAACGAAAACAATCGCCATAACTTTAGGCATAAGGATTGACAAGACGCCCAAACCTGTCGCAACGCCCTTGCCGCCTCTGAAACCTGCGAATATCGAAGTTACATGACCGATTATCGCAACGAAGCCGCCCAAGACCATTGCCGCCGGTGTTCCGATAATGCACATGCCAAGCAAAACGCCGAGTTGTCCTTTAATGAAATCCAGAGCGAAAACCAACAAGCCCGCTTTTCTTCCCAAAACTCGCCAAGCATTTGTCGCGCCGATATTTCGTGAGCCGAATCGCCGCAAATCTTTTTTCCAAATCAAATTGCCCAAAATCAACCCGACAGGTATCGAACCGATAATGTAAGCCGCCAACACCAGCCAAAACCACTTCATAAAATTTCCTCCCCCGAAAAAATTTTCTTCATTCCTAATTCCTAATTCATAATTCCTAATTGTTATGCGGATGGAGGGAGTCGAACCCTCACGCCCGAAGGCAACGGATCCTAAGTCCGGCGCGTCTGCCAATTCCGCCACATCCGCCCGCGCCGATTAAATCACATTTATTTTTCACTGTCAACAAGCCGCGCAGGAATAAAACCTTGCCCGCCGAATATTATTCGGCAAAACTTCACGGGAGGGAAAAATTTGCAGACCAAAGAAAAAATCGCGGCGGCAATCAAAGCGGCTGTCGCGGAAGCAATGAAAGACGGCGCATTAAAATTTTCGGACGCTTTGCCCGAAGTCGCGCTTGAAGTTCCGCCTAAAAAAGAATTCGGAGACTTCGCAACCAATTTTGCCATGCAGAGCGCAAAAATTTTCAGAACTTCGCCGCGCAAAATCGCCGAAGAAATTAAAGCACGAATTGACCCCGAGCTTTTCGAGAAAATTGAAATTGCGGGCGCGGGCTTCATGAATTTTTATTTGCGGAGCGACGTGATTTATCGCGAGCTGAAAAATATTTATGACGCGGGAGAAAATTTCGGGAGCCTGCCGAATAAAAACAATGTGACGATTCAAATCGAATATGTCAGCGCGAATCCGACGGGGCTTTTGCATGTCGGACACGGCAGAGGCGCGGCGGCAGGCTCGGCGATTGTAAATATTTTGCGCACCGCCGGCTACAACGTCGAGAGCGAATATTACATCAACGACGCGGGCAATCAAATGGACAATCTTACAAAATCCGTCAACGCCCGTTATCTTGAGTTGCTCGGAAAGGAAGTTGCTTTTCCCGAAAACGGCTATCTGGGCGTTGACATTATCGACACAACCAAAAGAATCATTGCCCGCGACGGCGATAAATATTTGAATTTGCCAGAAGAAGAACGCTTAAAAATTTTGGGCGAGTTGGCTTATGAAGACAAAATGCACGAGCTCAAAAAGGATTTGAAAAATTTCCGTGTGAAATTTGACGTTTGGTTCAGCGAAAGAACTTTGCATCCCGAAAAAATTAATGCGGCGATTGAAATTTTAAAATCGAGTGGCGGCATTTACGAAAAAGACGGCGCGTTGTGGTTGGCGAGCACGAAATTCGGCGACGATAAAGATCGTGTTGTCGTTCGCGAAAACGGAGAACCGACTTATCTTGCCGCCGACATTGCTTATCACAAAAATAAATTTGATCGCGGCTTCGGCGAGCTGATAAATCTTTGGGGCGCAGATCATCACGGCTACGTTGCCCGCGTTAAAGCCGCAATGAAAATGTTGGGTTATGATGCCGACAAGTTGAAAATTATTTTTTTGCAAATGGTTTCGCTGTTTCGGGGCGGCGAGGCGGTTAAGATGTCCAAGCGGGCGGGCACGGCAATTCCTCTGCGCGAACTTATGGAAGAAGTCGGCACGGACGCGGCGAGATATTTTTTCCTTATGCGCTCGACGGAAAGTCAGTTGGATTTTGATTTGGATTTGGCGAAGTCGCAGAGCGCGGACAATCCCGTTTACTACATTCAATATGCGCACGCCAGAATTTGTTCCATTTTCCGTCAAACGGCGGAGGCGGGCTTGAAACTTGAGGGCGAGCCGAAATTTTCTTTGATGAATTCGGCGGCGGAGATTGATTTAATCAACAAAATTTTTGAGTATCCCGCAGAGATTGAGAAGGCGGCGGCGGAATATGCTCCGCAGAGAATTGCGCGTTATGTTTATGATTTGGCGTCGACTTTCAGCAGTTTTTATCGTGACTGCAGAATTTTGGGCGTCGAAAAAGATTTGGCGATTGCCAGACTCGCGCTGATAAAAATTACTCAACATACAATTCAACACGCGCTAAATTTATTGGGCGTCTCGGCTCCCGAAAGGATGTAAAAATTTTTTGGGAGGGAATTTTTATGCGAAAAATTTTTTTGGGATTGGTGGCGATGATGATTTTCCTTTGTCAAACGGCAACGGCGGCTACTCCTTCGCCGCAATGGATTAAAAATCTTCCCGCCGCGAAAAATTCAAATCAAATGGTTGTCGTTGCTTGGATCAAAGATTCGGACGCTTTGGTTTCCATGCATGAAAAAAATTCTTCGGGCGATTGGGAACAAATTATGGAGACGGCGGGATTTGTCGGCAGAAAAGGTATCGGCAAAACCAAACAGGGCGACGGAAAATCTCCACGCGGCACCTTCACATTCAATTATGCTTTTGGTATCGCTCCCGACCCCGGCTGTTCCATTCCCTATTTGCAAGTCAACGAAAATCACTATTGGTCGGGCGATTTGGAATATAAATACAATCAGTTGGTTGACGTGCGCAATGTTCCTGCCAATTTCGACTACGAAAACAGCGAGCATTTAATCGACTTCAACCCGGCATATCTTTACGCGCTGAATATCAGTTACAATTCGGAAGGCAAGCCCGGCAAAGGTTTTTCGTTATATTTGCGTTGCAATGAACCCGGCAAGACGGCTACGGGCGGCTCCGTCAGTATTCCCGAAGATAAAATGCGGTTCGTCATGCAACATGTCAAGAAAGATTGCGTGTGCGTCATTGACTCAATCAACAAGCTTGGCGGTACGATACCCGTGCAGGCTACACCTTCTCCGCAGTGGGTTAAAAATCTGTCCGCCGCGAAAAATTCAAATCAAATGGTTGTCGTCGCGGGCATTCAAGGTACGACCGCTTGGATTTCCATGCACGAAAAAAATTATCTCGGACAATGGGAACAAATTATGACGACGCCCGGTTTTATCGGCAGGAACGGGCTCGGCAAAGTCAAAGAAGGCGACAATAAAACTCCCGTCGGAACTTTTTATTTCGATTTCGCCTTCGGAATTTTGCCCGACCCGGGTTGTGCAATTCCTTACGTTCAAGTCAACGAAAATCATTACTGGTCGGGCGATTGGGATTACAAATATAATCAATTCGTCGACATTCGCGAGGCTCCCGCCAATTTCGAGACAAGATACAGCGAACATTTGATTGATTACAATCCGCATTATCTTTACGGCTTGAATATGGGTTACAATCCCGATTGCATTCCCGGCAAAGGCGCGGCGTTGTTCATGCATTGCTTCGGAACAAATAAACCTTGGACGGGCGGTTGTGTCGGCTTGCCAAACGATAAAATGCTTTTCGTCATGCAAAACATTAAGCCCGGTTGCGCTTGCGTCATTGATTCTTTGGAAAATTTAGGAGGAACTCTTTAATGGAAGAAAATATTTCTGAAGTCGATCTTGCCTATCAAATTTTGAGCGAATCGGGCAAAGAAAATCCGCTTCATTTTAAGAAATTGATTCGCGAAATTATCGCCCAAAAAAATAAGACCGTCCAAAACGAGGCGGCGGCTATTTCCGAAATTTACACGATGATTAACATGGACAGTCGCTTTCAACATATCGGCGAAGGACTTTGGGGCTTAACCGATTGGTACCCGCCCGAAACCAAACGTCGTTCAGCAAAAACCGTCAAGGCAAGTTCCTAGGGGCTGTTTGTAAACTCTGACAGTGACGGTTATTTTTCCGCCTGACTTCGTTGTTTACGCCTCGTCAGCCGAAAAAATCCCTCGTCACGTTATAATTTTGAATTTACCAACACGCTCTAAAAAATTTACCGAACTTCGGAGGACAAAATGGCTAAATATATTTTTGTGACCGGCGGAGTAGTTTCATCGCTCGGCAAAGGAATTACTGCGGCGTCGCTCGGCAGACTTCTCAAAAGCCGCGGGCTGAAAGTTACGATTCAAAAATTTGATCCTTACATTAACATTGACCCCGGCACAATGAGCCCGTATCAGCACGGTGAAGTTTTCGTGACCGACGACGGCGCGGAAACAGATCTCGATTTGGGACATTACGAAAGATTCATCGATATTAATCTAAGCAAGCACTCCAACACCACGACGGGCAAAGTTTATTGGTCGGTTTTGTCCAAAGAACGCAGGGGCGATTATCTCGGCTCGACCGTGCAAGTGATTCCGCACGTCACCAACGAAATTAAAGCTCGCGTCTACGCCGTCGCCGAAAAAGATAAGGCGGACGTCGTGATAACCGAAGTCGGCGGCACTGTCGGAGACATTGAAAGTCTGCCGTTTATCGAGGCAATTCGTCAAGTCAAAAAGGAAGTCGGGAAAAATGACGCACTTTATATTCACGTAACTTTGTTGCCTTATATCGGCGCGGCGGGCGAATTGAAAACAAAACCTACTCAACACAGCGTCAAAGAATTGCGGGCGATTGGAATTCAGCCCGATATTTTGGTTTGCAGGACGGATTATCCCATTACTCGCGAACTCAAGAAAAAAATTGCGCTTTTCTGCGACGTGGACGAAAACGCCGTTATAGAAAATCGGACGGCGGCAACGATTTATGAAGTCCCTTTGATTATGGAGAGCGAAGGGCTCGACAAAATTATTTTGAACAAATTAAATCTGCCGCAAGCTCCGCCCAAGCTTGACGAGTGGCGGCTCATGGTTCACAAAATAAAAAATCCCGACCGCACAATTAAAATCGCGTTGGTCGGAAAATATGTCGAGTTGCCCGACGCTTATATTTCGGTTGTCGAGGCTCTTCATCATGCGGGCATTGAACATTCTGCGAAAGTCAAAATAAATTTCGTCAATGCGGAAAAGATTGAGGCACCCGACGTTGATTTGGAAGAAATTTTCAGCGGTTGCAGAGGAATTTTGGTACCGGGCGGCTTCGGCGACAGGGGCATTGAAGGAAAAATTAAGGCGATAAATTTTGCTCGCGTGAATAAAATTCCGTTCTTCGGCTTGTGCTTGGGTATGCAATGCGCCGCGATTGAGTTTGCCCGCAACGTTTGCAACTTCGCCGACGCAAATTCCACAGAATTTAATCCCGAAACCGATTATCCCGTTATCGCGCTGATGGATTCTCAACTTTCCGTCACCGAAAAGGGCGGTACAATGCGGCTCGGCGCGTATCCTTGCAAAGTTTTGCCCGAAACTCACACGGCGGCGGCTTACGGCGCGGAAAATATCAGCGAACGTCATCGTCATCGCTTTGAATTCAACAACAAGTTCCGAGAAATTTTCAAGGAACACGGCATGATTATTGCGGGCGTTTTGCCCGACGACAGCTTGGTTGAGATAATCGAATTGGATAAAAAAATTCATCCTTGGTTTGTGGGCTGTCAATTTCATCCCGAATTAAAATCGCGCCCGAATCATCCGCATCCTTTGTTCAGAGATTTTGTCGGCGCGGCTTTGAAACTCAAATATCAATAAAAAATTTCGGCGGGAGACTTTTAAAAGTCTTCCGCTTTTTTATCGGTAAAAGTTTTCGGCGGCAAATAATCATTTTTACAAAAGAAAATGTTTTGTAATTGAAACGAAAACCTGCGCGGGCTATAATTTAAAAAAATTTTAAGGAGAGGCTGAAAATGTTGACGAGAACTAAGGAAATTTTGACGGCGGCGAAAAAAAATCGTTACGGCGTAGTTGCTCCCGACTTTTGGGATTTGAATTCCGCCCGCGATTTTGTTCAAACCGCGCAGGAGCTCGACGCGCCGATTTTATTATCCTTCGCGCAGGCTCACAAACATTTAATTTCGTTGGAAGAAGCGGCGGCAGTCGGAAAATTAATGGCGGACAGTGTCAAAGTTCCCGTCGCTTTGCATCTGGATCACGGCGAAGATTTTTCCTACCTCAAACGCGCCGTCGAACTCGGATTTAATTCCGTCATGATTGATGCGTCAATGAATCCTTTTGAAGAAAATGTTCGATTGACGAAGGAAGCCGCCGATTTTGCACACGCGCACGGCGTCGATATTGAGGCGGAGATCGGGCACGTCGGCGGCACAACCGAAAGTCCGACCGAAATGGAAGAAGTCGAAACGATTTATACGCGAGTTGACGAGGCGGCGGCTTTTGTCGAGAAAACGGGCGTCGATTCGCTTGCGGTTTCAATCGGCACAAGTCACGGCGTTTATAAAAACAATAAGAATCCCGAACTGAATTTCACGCGCCTTAAAGAACTTGCCGCCGCTGTTCCCGTCCCGCTGGTTTTGCACGGCGGCTCCGGCACCGGCGACGAAAATTTAAAACGCGCCGTCAAAGAAGGTATCAGCAAAGTTAATGTCTTCACCGAATTTACGACAGCCGCCCGCGACGCCGCAATTAACGTTGTTCAAAATGAAACTCTCAAAAGTTACATGCGCGTTCAGCAAGCCGCAGATGAAGCAATTCGCAACGTTTTGCGCCACTATATCAATCTTCTTACGAAATGATTTCTTCGCAAAAAAATTTCCCTCTCAAATTCGAGAGGGATTTTTTTAAGCCGCCGTTCGCAAATTTTCTATCGTTGAAGTAATTGCGCGTGCGATTTTTTTGTTCGGAAGATTTTTTTTCAAGATAAAATTTTTCGTTCCCAAAGCCTCCGATAAAATTTCTGTCGCGCCTTTGCCGTAACAAAGCATTTCCGCCGAGTAATTTTCTATCTCATGAATTTTTATAAAGAACATGTCCAGATTTTGTTCTGCGAAAAAGTTTTTCATGAAATTATCAAGCCGCATTTTTATTTTTTCGCGCTCCGCAACATTCAAAGTCGCGACCGTCGACCAACCGCAACGCAAATTTCCCGCGCAGAACTCCTTAAAATCCGTAAAAATTATTTCTCGCGCACTTATTCCGTCATAATTCGTAAATTCGCGCTCCATTTCCATGAAAAATTTATTTCCGTCGTCAATCGCCGCGATTTTTTGAAGATTTTGCGCCGCTTCTCTGTCCAAATTTGTAGTATTCGCCGAACGTAAATTGTCCGTGTCAGATAAAATCGCTCCGAACATTATCCCCGCCATTTTTTTATCAATCGCAACGTTGTTTTGCCGATAACACAGCCAAACAATCGTTGCCGTGCATCCTACGGGCATTGACAGATAAAACACGGGATTTTTGGATTTTATGTCGCCAAAAAGATTGTGATGATCAATAATTTCCAAGATGCTCGCATTTTCAATTCCGTTAATCGCCTGCGCGGAAACATTGTGGTCGACGAGAATAATATTTTTTCCCGCCGCATTTTCCAAGATTTTTGGAACAGGAACGTCGAAATATTTCAAGATAAAGTCGCTTTCCTTGTTAATTTCGCCCGAAATTCGCGCCTCGCACTTGATATTGAGCTGTTTTTTGAGATTTGCATAGGCAATCGCGGAACAAACCGTATCGGAATCGGGACAAGTATGTCCGATAACGTAAGTTGTTTTGGAGACTTCTTCGACTTCCTCGATAAAAGCCGAGCGAATATCATCGACATCAAATTTACACTCACCGACTGGCAAAGCCGCGAACGTCAAAACCATTCCGACGATAAAGCCCCACATTCGCAGAAAAAATTTCAATGCCCTCATGATTTTTCGCCTCCCGAATCATTTTTTAACCGATTTTCCAATGCCTCAATCGCCTGCAAATACGCCTTATTTTTTTTCTCGTCCGATTGATATTCGCTTTTTAAATCGTAAATATTTTTCCCGACAATGTTTGGAATTTCTTTAAAGCCCGCAAAAATCGTCATGCCCTTCATTTCTTCCGCGCCCGTTATTGTCCCATCGCCTTTGCAAGAAATAATTACGATATTTCCGCCGCCGAGCTTGCCGCGTTTTGCGCCCACTCCGATATTTCCAAGTTTATGCAAGCGGCTGACCGACTTTCGATATTTTCTAACTTGCAAATGCGTCCCGATTGCTTGAATCACCATCAGCAAGAAAAAAATTCCGAGAAAATCGCTTAATGTCATTTCAATTCACCTCCCGAATTTTATTATAGCAAAAAAAATTCCCTGCGCCGGTGCAAGGAAAAATTTTTATGAATCATTTTTCGGCGAGACGCAAAATTGTTTCTTCGTTCCAGCCCGTTGCCGCTACGATATATTCAATCGGCGTTTTGACATTTAAAAGGTTTTTCACCATTTCCAATTTGCTTTCCGTACGACCTTCAGCACGACCTTCTTCGCGACCTTTTTCAATGCCTTTTTCAATGCCTTCTTCAAGACCGTCGTTAAAAGCCGCGTCCATTGCCCATTGCTCGTTGTACTCCGTGATTATCATATTTCCTCCGAATTAATTCTTGGCGAGACGCAAAATTTGTTCTTCACTCCAGCCTGTTGCCGCTACGATATACTCAATCGGCGTTTTGACCTTCAAAAAGTTTCTCACCAATTCCAATTTGCTTTCTGTGCGACCTTCCGCACGACCTTCAGCACGACCTTCTTCGCGACCTTTTTCAATGCCTTTTTCAATGCCT
>CALFJC010000144.1 GCA_937877655.1 uncultured Selenomonadales bacterium | reverse complement strand
AATTAAAAATATCGGCGGGCGAGTCAGAGAAGTTTTGGAAATGACGGGCTTCGCGCAGATTTTCAACTTGGAGAAATAAACTTTGCAAGAAGATTTTTTCTCGACGCTTGAAGATTTTGATTGCGGCGTTAAAAAAAAGTCAAAGCGCAAGGCGGAGCAATGGTAATTAAAAATATCGGCGGGCGAGTCAGAGAAGTTTTGGAAATGACGGGCTTCGCGCAGATTTTCAATTTGGAGGAATAAATTTTGCAAGAAGATTTTTTCTCGACAATCGGCGAAATTATCAAATACGGCGGTTCGACTTTCGCCGCGCTGGTTGCAATGAGCATTTACACGACGACGGACGGCTTTTTTATTGGAAATTGGGTCGGCACGAGCGGGCTTGAGGCAATGGCGTTGGTTTATCCCATAACGATGATTTTCCTTGCCCTTGCCACGCTCTTTGAAACGGGCGGCTCGGCTGTCGTCTCGCAAATAATCGGCGCGGGCAATAAAACTCTTGCCGAAAAAATTATGCGGAGCAATTATATCTGCGCGTTCGTTATCGGAATAATCGTTGCGGTTGTCGGAAATATTTTTATCGAGCCGTTGCTGTCTGCTCTTGCCGACAATCCTGACGAGCAACACATAATCGACTTGGCAATTTCCTTTCTGCGAATAAATTTTTGCGGCGTGCCGTTCCTGCTGACGGTTTACTTGACGGGAGCTTTCATGCGTTGCGTCGAAAAGCCGTCCCATGTTTTTTATCTGGTCGGCTCAACGTCGCTTGCGAACATAATTTTGGACGCGCTGTTTATAATCGGCTTCGGCTGGGGAATGCAAGGCGCGGCGTTCGCAACCGTATTGGCTCAAATTCTCGGAACGGCGATAACTTTTTGGTATTTCAAATATTCGCGACAAAAATTTTCAACGACATGGAGCTTGGGAAGTCTCGAATACATTTGGCAGGAAGTAAAAATCGGCGCGGGTTTTGCACTCGCGACGGTGATGATGTGTTTTATCGAATATTTTTTGAACGCAACGCTTCTGCATTATGACGCGGCAAATTTATTGGCGGCGGCGACAATCGCGAACATAATTTTAACGTTCGTTTATCTTCCGCTGAACGGCTTGGACACGGGCATTCAACCGTTAATCAGCCGACTTTTCGCAGAGAAAAAGGAAAAACATTATCTGCGGGTCATGCGCTACGGATTTTTCTTGACGATGATTTTGACATTTGCAATTTATGTCGCGTTGATGATTTTCACGGAAGAATTAATGAATGTTTTCGTAGCCGAAAACGAGCCGATAACGCCGGAGATGATAACTTTTCTGCGGCTGATGTTTTTACTTCAACCGTTCGTGGGGCTACACACTTGGCTTAGCGGAATCATGGCGGCGTTGGAAGACGAATGGCGAAATTTTGTCATAGCGTTATTACCGCTGGTCGTGGAGGTTCCGTTGATTTGGTTCTTACCGAAATTTTTGCCGATAGAATTTGTTTCGCTGGCTTATTCCGCGCAGGACTTGGCAGAGGCGGCAGTTGCGCTCCTGCTGATTCGTTCATTCTTGCGTTCAAAAAATTTGTCACTGAAAAAAATTTTTGCTTGAAGGAGATGATTTGTTTGGAGAATTTCAGTGTGGCAATAAGTTTCAAAGGCAGTCTCGGCTGGGTTGAATACGACGAGGCGGAAAAAAAAGTTATCGTGACTTTGGGCAACGAAGAAGGCAAAGCTCTTGCCGAAAATTTTTTGACGACGCCGCATAAAATCAAAATCCCCCATGAAACTCTTTTGGATTTCACGGAGGAAAATATTGATCCGAATGCCGGCGCGGAAAATTTGAAAATCGTTTTGACGCGGCTTTGGGAGGCAACGGGCGTTCACGTCGATTGGAGCCGCCCCGTCGAATACGTTAAACTTCATCCGCATTATTGAAAGGAGAAATTTTTATGGAGACTTACAAAAGCTGTCCGAAATGCGGGCGCAAAGATTTTGGAGAAATTCTTGAGTGCAAACGTTGCTCACTGATTTTCTGCCAAAAGTGCAAAGGCAAACGTTCTCTGCCCGACGGCACGCAATATTACTGCTGCCCCCGTTGCGGCGCGGAGATCGATGAAGACGAAGATACCGTCCGCGTCATTGCCAAAGAAAAAAAATAGGGAGGAGTTTTTATGGCGAACAATAAGATTTACGCTTTTCTCGGTCCGCACACTTCGGGCAAATCGACAATGGTTTCTCAGCTCGTGTCGATGGGAATCAATTACATTCCGACGATAACCACGCGGGTTTTCGACGACCGCTACGCCTATAAGCGCAAACTTTATAAGACCGTCAAAAGCAAAGACTACGAGAACGAAAAATTCATTGTCAACACAACTTATCAAGCGCACTCTTACGGCTTGCGCAAATCGGACGTGCTCGACGCCTATCAGAATCACAAAATCAGTATCGCGATTATGCAAGACGTTTCGGGCATCAAACAGCTGACGAAATTTATCAATCAAGATCTTGTATCGATTTTTTTGATGATTGATGACGAAGTTTTTGTTGACAGAATGCTCCGCGCAGGTTGTTCCAATGACGAGATAAGATATTACGTCGAGACGGCTGACGAGACGGGCGAATTTGATCATTGGCGCGACGTCGATTTTGTTGTAAAAAATACTTCGACGGCTCGCGCCGCCCTTGAACAAATTTTGGCGATAATGGGTCTCGTGACTTTGGTTCCGCAATCCGACTTTGATTTTCTCGTTAAGTAAAAAGTTTTGTTCGCATTAAAAATTTCAAGAAGTCAAATCTCTGTCGAACGGCGGAGATTTTTTTTTCAATGTGTGAATCATTTTCATGAAAAAAAATTCCCGTGACGGTTCCCGAATGCGCAACGTTGACGGCAACCGCTCCGAGATTTTCCGAAAAGTTCATAAGTTCTTTAAGCCCGCGTTTAGGCAAAATCTTTTGATTCGCCTGCGCGGATTTTTTTATAAGTTCAAAATCAAGTTCGTCGTCAAGCGCGGGGAATTGAAAATCACTTCGGCGATTAAATTTCATTGTGTCGACTTCGCCGCCGTAATCGAAAACCGCGATTAAAAATTTCTCGCGGACATGAATTTTTTTTATAAGCTGTCCAGTTAAAGGATTCATTGCTGCGACGCCTTCATAAAAAATTCCGTCTGTCGGCTCGATTTCCGCGCAGAGTTTTCCGAGTTCGGCAGGCAGAAAATTTTTCCCTAAAGATTTTGCAACTGCCTGCGCAACCGCCGCCAAATCTGCCGAAGAAGACGCCATGCCCTTTCCGCGAGGAAGTTCCGAAGTCAACTTCACTCCGAAATTAAAATTCTCCGCGCCGAATAATTTTAAAACTTTGTCGAGCATCGCCAGAGATTTTTCTCCGAGTCCTTCGACGCCCGAAAATTCATCGGAAATTGTGACAGTCGAAAATTTTTCAATCGGACAAGTTATGAGAATCGACTCGCCTTGATAAAATCCCTGCGCAAATTCGCCGCAAGTCCCGCACATCTTTACAGAAATTTTCATCGCAAATAATTTCCAATCAGCAAAAAAGTTATCGGCACGAACATTTCAGCCAAAGTTGTTATCGCGCCGTAAATGTCGCCTGTGACCCCTCCTATTTTTTCTGTTGAAAAGCGGGCAAATTTTATTGTCACAATCAAAGCAATTAAGCTTGCCGCCGCCGCGCAGAGAAAAAATATTTTACTCAAAAAAATCAGCGGGAGCAAAAATAAAATCGTTTCACATGTTGCAAAAATTATCGTCCGCCGCGTTGTGAACCGGGCAAAAGCTTTGCCCATACCTTCGGCTCTGGCGTAGGGAAATGCTCCGATTGTTACAACCATCATCAATCGTCCGATTATCGGCGCGGAATAAATTGCCGTGCACAGCCACCAAGCGGAAAGTTTTGCGAGCTCGGCGAACGTTGAAATTTCAATCGCGGCTATTAAAATCATGGCGACAACGCCGAAGGAACCTGCGCGGCTGTCTTTCATAATCTGAAGAATTTTTTCTCGTTCGCGCCCCGAAAACAAACCGTCCGCCGAATCCATAAGCCCGTCGCAGTGGATTCCGCCCGTCAAAATTATCATCAAGGAAAAACCGAGTGCGCCCGTAAAAATCGGCAAGTTCTCCGCCGTAAAAAAATTTATCGCTCCGACAATCGCCGCATAAAAGATTCCGAGTACCGCGCCGACGGCAGGAAAAAATTTTACCGATTCGCCGAAACTTTTTTCCGTCCAAACACTTTGCTTGACGACAAAAATTCTGGTCAAAAATTGTAGACCGATAAAAAATGAATTCATAAAAAATCCTTTGAAAGCAATTCGTAATGCTTAATGAAGACAGAATCGAAGTGGTTCACGGGCGCACATGGACGTGCGCCCGCCGGCAACGAAAACAGGATGTTTTCTTGCCGGTCTGAGCGCGTTTCTTTTTGCTACTTTTTCTTTGGCGCAACAAAGAAAAAGTAGGTTCAATACACAAAAATAATTTTGAATGAATCGAAGGCACGAGCCGCCGAGATGGTTTTGCGAACCCACTTTAGAAAAAAGGGGGCTACCAGCGCAATTTACGTTGCCAAGCAAGCAAATCTTTTCTGCCAAGCGGCAAGTCAATCGATTGCCCGTTGTCATAAAAAAATTTTACGCGAATTTCCTTAGCCAAAAGTAAATCCTTCAAACTCGACTTCGGGAAATGAAAAAATAATTTATTTTCATTGCGCAACCCCTTTTGCGTTTGCTTTGTGACAGCTTCAATCTCCCAAGGAGCACCGTCGGTAAAAACTATAACAGTATTCAAAAGCCGCGCATTGTCATAACGATAATCCCAAAGGCTGAGCGTGGCACTCTCCCAATTTCCGTCAATATCCCTGCCGACTTGAAAATCCGTCGCCGCGTATTTATCCAACGTCTCAACCTCGCGGTGATCGTAATGCCAAGTATAACTCGCGCCGAAAATTCCCAAGAGAATCAACACAACCCCGACTCCCATCAAAATTTTTTGCATAGCCGACCTCCGCTTTTACTTTACATTTTGCTTGCGCTTATAGTACAATATCTTAGCAGTATTTTTCAATAATTTTTTCGGGGGGAGTTCCGTATGCTCAGACCGCGTTTTGAAGACGAAGAAGAAGTTTATATTCCTGAAATAGGTGATGACGAATCAGATTTTAATGTTCACGACCGAATTCCGCATTCCAATGCAGGTATCGCACTCGGCTGGTCGGCGTTGGAACAGCAAATGTTTGACTTGCTCCTTTTGAATCGTTTTGCCGCCGATGATCAAGAATTGCTCGATGAGACGGCGCGCACAATTTCCCGCTTGGTTGAAACTTTTTCGGCGCACGAGATCGCCAGAATTATGTCGGTTGCGATGATGTCTTTTCAACTTGCCGCGTCCGAAGATAAATCTTTCGAGGACGAATATAACAAATATCGCGAATATATCAAGAAGCATCCCGAAGATGTGGAAGAAGTTTAATGCAAAAAAAATTACGGAAGTCGCCGGAAAAATTTTCGGCGACTTCATTTTTTTGTTCTCTGTCCTTTAAATTTTTATCACGATTTTATTCCGATAAAAAATTTCGGCGAGCGGAAGCCAAGACAAACTCCAAATCAGACAAAAAATCATTGAGCCGAATTCGGGGCTGAAAATATTTCGGAAGACGCCTTCATAAATCCAAAAATAAACGCCCGTGCCGTCGACTTGACATATTTTGAAAAACAACAGCGCGATATTCGACAGCAGGAAAAAGAACAGCGGATTCATTCCGATGGCGCAGAGCGGTTGAAAAAATTTTTTGGAGCGCGGAATTTTATCGGGCAAATAAATCAACGCGAGGAGCAGGAAAATTTCAATGCCCGAAGTTATCAGCGCGAAAGGAGCCGTCCAAATTCTTTTGGCGATAATGTCAAAGCAACTCCAAATTCCACCCGCGATAAAAAATATTATGCCAGCCGCGCCGAGCAAAAAAATTTTGTCGCGCAGGTTTGCTCTGTCAATAAGAATTTTTCCCGCCAAAAATCCGAAAAGCATTGACGAAACACTTGCAAAAGTTCCATAAAGCCCTTCGGGGTCATGCGTCGGCTCGCAAATGTGATTCGCGCCGGGAAAAATAAAATCAACTGCGCGGCTTATGTTGTGTTCAATGGCAAAAGGATTTTCGGGCGCGTAAACGTGAAAACCTGCCGACGACAAAATTAAAAGCAAAATCGACGCGATAAAAATTCCGACATCATTTTTAATCGCCCGCGCCAATAAAGTTGCGAAAAGATAAGTCAACGCCAGCCGCTGAAGGATGCCGAAAACTCTCAGATGAACAATCGCTTGGTCGAAAAATTCTGCGCTCGTGAAATTGTCCCATAAAAAATACGCGAAGATAAAAGGTATCTCGTTGAAGAAAATTCCGAACACAAATAAAATCGCCGCCCGCTTGAAAATTTTTTGCGTCGAAGGTTCGCGCCGCGCCATTGAAACCGCCGCCGACATTCCCATTGTAAAGACGAAACCCGGAAATGCCAAGTCGGCAAAAGTCAATCCTTCCCACGGCGCGTGAACAAAAATCGGATACATTTCGTCCAAATTCGGCGGCGCGTCAACAAATATCATTATCAAAATCGCCAGCCCGCGCAGGACATCGAGCGAATAAATTCTTTTCATGAAAAATCCTCCTCAAATTTTTATCACGAGATTAAGCCTGTGAAAAATTTCCGCAACGGGAAACCAAAGAATCGTCCACAGCAAACAAAATAATGTCGTGCCGAATTCCGGCGAGATAATTTTTGCCGTCGTATGTTGATGGAGCCAAAAATAAGCATTGGTGTCGCCGACGGGCAGGATAAACAGGAAAAGGACAATCACGCTGTTTGCAAAGAAAAAAAACAGCGGGTTCCTTCCGAAGGCAATAAGCAAATCATAAATTTTTCCCTTCGGAAATTTGAAATCGAACAGTTTCATGAAAATCGCCAGCCAAATGAAATCGACGCCCGCATTTATCAGCGTGTAAGGCGTCGTCCATAAATTTTTGCAGATAATATCAAAGCGGCTCCAAACTCCGCCCGCAATTAAAAGCACAACTCCAACCGCAATCATAAAAAAAATTCTGTCGCGCAGGTTTGCATTGTCGATTAAAATTTTTCCTGCCAAATAGCCGAACAAAACCGAAGCCGTCGCCGAAATCGTGCCGTAAAGTCCTTCGGGGTCGTGAGTCGGCAAATAAATATGATTCGCGCCGGGAAAAATAAAATCGACTGCGCGGCTTATGTTGTGTTCAACGGCAAAAGGATTATCGGGCGCGTAAATGTGATAGCTCGCCGAAGACAACGCCAGCAAAACAAATGCCGCGCCAAAAATTTTTATGTCGTTTTTAATTCCTCTCACCAACAAAACGGCGAACAAATAAATCAGAGCGAGCCGCTGAAAAACTCCGAACAATCGTCCGTGAACAATCGCACTGTCGAAAAAATTTTTCAAAGTAAAATTTTCAACGAACATCAGCGAAAAAATATGCGGCAAAGTGCCGAGAAAAATTCCGAGCGCAAAAATTATCGCCACACGTTTTAAAAGTTTTTTCAAGGGCGGGTTGCGGCGCGAAAGTGAAATTGCCATTGAAACGCCCATGATAAACGCGAACAGCGGGAAACCAAATTCTGCCAGCGTGAAACCTTCCCATTGCGAGTGCATAAGTATCGGATACATTTCGGCAGGCGGCGCGTCGAAGAAAAAAATTGTCGCCACGAACACACCGCGCAACATGTCCAGTGAATAAATTCGTCCTTTGCTTGAAGCCATAAATTTTTCCCCCAAAAATTTTTTACGCGGCGAATTATATCACAAAAAAAATCTGCTCCTCATTGCGAAGAGCAGATTAATTTTTTTATCCAAAATTTTTTAAGCGCGTTCAATGTAAGAGCCGGTGCGCATATCAATTCGGAGAACGTCGCCTTTCGGCGGGCGGCGCGTCGAAGAAAAAAATTGTCGCTACGAACACGCCGCGTAACATGTCCAGTGAATAAATTCGTCCTTTGCTTGAAGCCATAAAACTTTCCTCCGAAAAAATTTTTTACGCGGCTAATTATACCACAAAAAAAATCTGCTCCTCATCTCGAAGAACAGATTAATTTTTTATCCAAAATTTTTTAAGCGCGTTCAATGTAAGAGCCGGTGCGCGTGTCAATTCGGAGAACGTCGCCTTCGTTAATGAAAAGCGGCACACGAACGACGTAGCCCGTCTCCAGCGTCGCATTTTTCGTTGCGCCCGTCGCGGTGTTGCCTTTAACGGCGGGTTCGCATTCGGTAACTTTCAATTCAACGGAATTAGGAAGATTGACGCCGATAATGCGCCCCTTGAAAGTCTGCAGATTGACTTCCATGTTCTCCATCAAATAATTCAGCGCGGAGCCGAGTTGCTCTTTTGTGAGTTCAATTTGCTCGTAAGTCGTCGTGTCCATGAAAGTATATTGCCCGTCGGCTTCGTAAAGGAATTGCATTTTTGCGGTGTCAAGGCGAGCGGGCGGCATTTTTTCATTGGGATTGAAAGTGCGTTCGACAACCGCGCCTGTCTCGACGTTTTTAATTTTCGTGCGGACAAACGCCGCGCCTTTGCCGGGTTTTACGTGTTGGAACTCGACAACCTGCCATGCCATCCCGTCAATCTCAATCGTCAATCCCGTCCGAAAATCTGTACTTGAAATCATTGGTATCAACCTCCATTTTTATTAGATGGAAAGATGGCGAGATGGAAAGATTGAAAGTAAAACATTAACCTCTTTTCATCTTGCCATCTAAATTTATAACTCGATCAAAGTTTTGGGCGAAAGCGTCAAAGGTTGCGCCGCGCCTTGCGTCACCAAAACTGTATCTTCAATTCTTACGCCGCCGAAATTTTCAATGTAAAGTCCCGGCTCGTCCGTAACAATCATATTCGGCAAAAGACTTTCGCATTTGCTGCGCTTTGAAAGGCGCGGCTCTTCGTGAATCTCCAGCCCGACGCCGTGCCCCAAGCCGTGAACAAAATTTTTCCCGAAGCCCGCGTCCTCCAAAATTTTTCTTACCGCCGCATCAATATCCTTGCCGCCCTTGTAAGCCGTGATAACTTCCAAGCCGTAAATCTGCGCGGAAAAAACGGCGTCATAAATTTTTTTCTGTTCAGCCGAAGCCCTGCCGACACAAATTGTCCGCGTCATGTCTGAACAATAACCATTAAAAACTGCGCCGAAATCCATTGTAACCAATTCGCCCGCGCAGATTTTTTTTTCGGTTGCAATTCCGTGCGGAAGACTCCCGCGCCAACCCGAAGCGACAATCGTAGTAAAAGCGGCGCGCTCGGAGCCGAATTTCCGCATAAAATATTCCAACTCGGCGGCAACTTCAATCTCGCTGACTTCGGGCTTAAGGAAGCCTAAAATTTTTTCAAAAGCACTGTCGGCAATTTCGCAAGCTCTTTTTATGCAAGAAATTTCCGCCGCGTCTTTGACCTGCCGCAATTTGTCAATTTCAATCGATTTAAGCTCGACGCCCTTAAGTTCTTTTGCAAGATAATCGTGCTCGGCAACCGTCATGACAAGCCCTTCAATGCCGATTTTTTTACAGCCGGAATTTTTCAGTTCCTCGACGATTTTTTTTGAAAGCCCTTCGGTTTGCTCGATAATCTGAAAATTTTTAGCCTCGATTTTAGCCTGTTCAATATATCTGCCGTCGGTTATAAGCTTGCGAAAATTTCTCCCGACCAACAAAGCCGAACTGTCGCCGCGAAAGCCGCTGAAATAAGTTACATTGGGAATTTTTGTAATTAAGAGCGCGTCGACTTCTTCAACGAAAATTTTTTCATAAAGATTCGCCAGCCGCTCCGTGAAATCGAAATTTGTATTAATCTCTTTTCCCATCTCCCTTGTCCCTTACTTTGAATCCTTCTGCAATTTGCGAACGGCAATGTCAAGCGCGGCAATATAACTGTCGACGCCGAAGCCGCAAATTTGTCCCATGACAACCGGCGCGATAACCGACTTTTGGCGAAATTCTTCGCGGCGATGAATGTTAGACAAGTGCAACTCAATCACGGGCACGGGCACGGCGGCTATCGCATCTCGGAGCGCAATGCTGTAATGCGTCAACGCGCCCGCGTTCAGCAAAATAAAATCGTAACGCCCGCGGGCTTTTTGTATCGCCTCGACCAATTCCCCTTCAAAATTCGACTGCAAAAAATCTATTTCGTCAACGCCCTTTTCCTTTGCCCGCTCGCGCAAAATTTCATTTATGTCGTTAAGCGTCGTCCAACCGTAAATTTCCGGCTCGCGTGTTCCCAATAAATTCAAATTCGGTCCGTTCAATACCAAAATCCTTTTGACGTTTAAGCCGTCATTTTCTGATTGCAAAATTTTTCTCTCCTTCCGCAACGGGCAAATCGGACAGTTCAAGTTCGCTGACTTTAATTCGTCCTCTGCCCTTTTTTATTTTCTCAATCAGTTGTTCGATAATTTGCGGCTCGCCTTGCATTTCCATTTTAACCGAGCCGTCTTCCATATTTTTTACCCAGCCCGTCACACCGAGAATTTTTGCCGAATTGCGGACGAAATATCTGAATCCGACGCCTTGAACACGCCCGACCGCACGCCCCGCCTTGCGAACAATTTCAGTACCTGATGGCAAATTTATTCTCCCCTTTCACAACGGGCAAATCGCTTTCCTCAAAATTCGTGACTTTGATCCAATCGTTGCCGCGCTTTATTTTGGCGATAAGGCGTTCAATCGTCTGCGGCTCGCCCTGCAATTCCATTGTAACGGAGCCGTCACTCATATTTTTTACCCAGCCCGTCAAACCCATACTTTTGGCGTTGCTCTGAACAAAAAATCTGAAGCCGACGCCTTGAACGCGCCCTTCGGCTCGCCCCGCCTTGCGAACGGCATTTTCAATGTTGACGGGCTCGACAGTCTCGGCATCTTCCGCCGCGCCGCCAAAAATATTTCTCCAGAAACTCATAAACCTCAACTCCTAACGCGCAAGCAATACGCACTCGCCGTAAAATTTGTACCACGGCTCCAGCTCCAAAATTTCCAAATCTTTTAAGAATTCTTCTCCGACAGCAAAAGGCTCGTCTTCAACCGAAACATGATATTGACGCAACGCGAATTCATATGCGGGATTCAATTCCTTGACAAAATCCATCAGCGTCCAAAAATCTTCCAACTTGTGATAGGCACTTAGTGCAAGAATCGGCTTAAAACGCGTTATCGTCGTCGCTGCACCTTTCAAAACCTCAAGCTCGGAGCCTTCCACGTCCAACTTTATGAAATCGACGCGGGGCAAATTTTTTTCGCGAACATATTCGTCAAGCGTGATAACCTGCGCGGACTCGGAACCGTAATCGTCAATGTGAGTCGCGCCGCCGTTGAGAGGCATATATTTTACTTCATGTCTGTAAGAGCCGAGCCCGACATTTTCCACAACGAAATTTTTTTGTTCGGCAAGTTCTGCCGCATATTTGAAAAGATTTTTATCGAGTTCAAAGCCGTAAACTTTATAACCGCGTTCGGTGAATCGCAAACAAGTTCCGCCGTCGTAAGAGCCGCCGTCAATGACAATCGCGCCGCGTTCGGGGATAAAGCCGGGCGTCATGTAATGAGGATTTTTTGAGTGATGAAGTTTGCAGAGTTGATTTGAGACGTTGCCGAGCCAATAGCCGCGAAAAGTTTTGCGGGATTCTTCGTCAATCAGCGTATCATAAAATTTTTTCAGCGCGGGCAAATTGCTCATAAAAGAGTCGTAAATTTTTTGAGTGTCATCTCTTTCGGGGAAAATTACCTTGCTTGACGGAAAATTTTTTGCGGCAAAACGAGTATCGAGCTGAGTCAATGCGAAAATATATTCCGGACGAAAATGTTGACGTATTGCGTCGTGAAAAGAAATGATTTTAAATTGCGCCTCGCTGTCTTCAATTTCGGGCAAAGTTATAAAGTGCGACACATTGAACTTTGCTTTCTTTGCCGTCTGCAGAGCATTTTGAGGATCGGTGACGGAGAACATCGCAACGGGGATTCGCTCCGAAACAATTTTTTCAAAAACCCTTTCGTAACATTCATCGTGCATATCTTTAATGAGTTCGATAAATTTTTCCAAGTTCAAATTACCTCCCGCATCAGTGACCAAGTTTCGACGGGCTCGACGACAGGAATTTTTACAATCTGTTGGGCGTGCGGCGCGGATAAAATTTCCTGCCCGTTCGCATCTCGCATTGAAATTATTTTTTGCAAAAAAGTTTTGCCGTGCGGTTGAAAAAATTCTACGCGTTGCCCGACTTCAAATTT
>CALFJC010000143.1 GCA_937877655.1 uncultured Selenomonadales bacterium | reverse complement strand
CGCAAAAAAAACATCCTGTTTTTATTGCGGGCGGGCGCACGTCCTGTGCGCCCGTGTCTTCGCCAACCGCTATAAGTTTTTTCATTACGAATTACGCATTGCGCATTTCTAATTGCTTTTCGGAGGTTTAAAATGAGTGTTATTGAAGTTCACGGGCTGAAAAAATCTTTCGGCGACTTTGAAGTTCTGCGCGGAATTGATTTAACCGTCGAAGAAGGCGAGCGCATTGCGATAATCGGCGGGTCGGGTTGCGGAAAAAGTGTTTTCCTTCGCAGCCTTGAACTTTTGGAGACTCCGAACGCGGGAAAAATTTTTATCGACGGACAAGAAATTACCGCGCCCAATGTCGACATCGATAAAATTCGTCGGAGCATGGGCATGGTCTGGCAGAAATTTAATTTGTTCACGCATATGAACGTTATGGAAAATTTGTGCGTCGCGCCGATAAAACTTTTAAAAATGTCGAAGGACGAAGCTCGCGAAAAGGCAACGGCTTTGCTCGCGCAAGTCGGCTTGACTTCAAAGGCGGATGCTTATCCCGAATTTTTATCGGGCGGACAACAACAACGAATCGCCATTTGCCGAAGTCTCATGATGAATCCGAAAGTAATTTTATTCGACGAACCGACAAGCGCACTTGATCCGACGATGGTCGGCGAAGTCTTGGCGGTTATCCGAATGCTCGCCAAACAAAATTTAACGATGCTGATTGTCACGCACGAAATGAATTTTGCCCGCGAAGTCGCCACGAGAATTTTATTTTTTGCCGACGGAGAAATTTACGAGCAGGGAACTCCCGCAGAAATTTTCGACGCGCCCAAGCGTCCGAAGACCATTGCTTTTATTCACAAGCAAAAATATTTTTCCTATGAAATTTCCGAGCGCGACTTTGACTTGCCGAAAATGCAGGGCGGCATTCAAACTTTTGCGGAAAAATACGGGCTCTCCACTCGCCGAAAAAATCGCCTTCAACTTTGTTGCGAAGAATTGACTTATGAAATGCTTGAAAACGCCTGCGCGGACGGCGACATAAAAATTTCTCTCGACGTGACTTATTCGGAGATTAACAACGACATTGATATAAAATTTTCCTGCGCGGGCAAAAATTACAATCCGCTTGCCAAAAATCTGAGTGACGAACTCGACGAAGAAAATTTCAGCACGAAAATTCTGCAGGGGCTCGCCAAAAATTTTTCTCACGAATTCAAAGACGGCGTCAACAAAATCATTTTCAGCCTTGCTTAGGGGTTTTTGGTAAATTCAAAATCATGATGTGACGAGGGATTTTTTCGGATGACGAGGCGTAAGCGCGACGGCGTAGTTCGCTACGTCTAGCGTGCAACAACGAAGTCAAGCGGAAAAATAACCGTCACTTGTAAAGTTTTCCATCTGCCACTAAAAAAAATTTCCCCCAACCGCGCAGGTTGAGGGATTTTTTTGTCGGAAATTTTTCATTTAATATCATCAAGCTGATCTGTCGTGAACAAATTATTTGCCGAACCCCATTTGTTCAAATGTTTCCATTCATTAAATTTAACCAGATTGAAGGAATCAAATCGCGAATTGGCAAGGTTGAAGTCGTTCTTGTCGAAAAAATTCTGATTTGCCAAGTAAGAATATTGGCTGTCGAAAGTTTTATCATCGTCCACTTTTAATTTTTTGTCGCTGACGGGATTAATCGTCGGCTGAACGGTTTGATAGCCGTTAAGATTTTTTTTGTATTGAACATTGCCGCGCTCGTCAACAAAAATTCCTTCAAAATCTTTAAGCTCCGTGCAACCGGCGGCAACGGCAACTTCTTCTTCCTCAAGCTGAACATATTCTTTTGCGATTACGAAGCCTTCAAATGTATGTCCGTTGCCTTTAATGACGACGGGATTATTCGGCGCATAAAGAATTCCGCGAAAATCAGCATCCAGATTCAGAATCACGGGGAAAATTTCCGCCGAAATATATTCGGGTCCTTCGTAAATCAAAACTATCGGGCGGTCGGAAGTTTCACTCATGTTTGAAACATTTACGTCGATAATCACTTGCCGCGTATATTCTTTGCTGTTGTTTATCTCGCTCTCAATGCGCAGATACAGAGGATCGGGCGGATCCTTCGCAAATTTTTTTGCAAGCTCGCTGCTCGGTAAACTCGCGCAGTCGGGATTTTCTTCGCGCAATTTTTCCAACGCCGCACGATTGTCCATATAAAAATCGTAGTTGCGGACGGGATAAACCGTATCGATATTAATTATTCGGTGCGTCAAGAAATATTTGTTTGTGGGATTTTTTTCCTCGTCGTCATCATTTATGTCTGCTCTGCCCGCGCCGTAAACTTCATGCGGATAATAACCGAATCTTATGAACAGATCATCAAAAGCCATTTTCGTTCTGTCATCTATGGAAAAATTTTCCACGTTGCGATTGTTTTTTTTGTCAAAATAAATGTCGTCGTTATCCAATGAAATACTTCGTTCATATGCCGCGTCTTCTCCGTCTTTATGCTTAAGCTCCTCAAAGCTCGAATAAGTTTGCTTCCCCAAATTTTTTATTCTCTCCGAAAAGTCGTAGCCTTTCATCCATTGATTTATTTGGGCAACCGAAGAAACTTTTGCATTCATGGACGAAAACAAGCCGTTAAGCATCATATGCGGCACATCTTCTTCCAACGTCACGTGATAATAAAGACTTTCAAAATTCCCGTTGGTATCGCCCAAAAGTTTACTTCCGAAAAACAATTCTTTTCGCGTCCATAAATCCGTTATCGAATCATTTTCCCAAGTCGAGCCGTCCTTTGCCAAATTTTTTTCAACGTAAATCTTGGCGATTTTGTCGCCTTGAGACGTGTCGCGAGAAATTTCATAAGCCGTTTTGCCGTCAAAGCCGCCGACAAAAGTAACCGAATTGAAATCCGATAAACTCTGTTCTCTGTCGATAAGTTTATAAGCTCCGGCAATCGCCGCCGCGTCCGCCGCGTTTTGCATTCTCGAAACGTTAATATAGTACCAACTGAGATCAAAAGTTACTCCGACAAATAAAAACAAAACCGGGATTAACAAAGCATAAAGCAAAATGATTTGTCCGCGTTGCTTCAATGAATTTTTCCAAGCGGTTCGCGGTTTTTTATTTTTTTTGAACACATCCATCGCGCCCTTCCCTAAACAAAACCTTTCCTTTAAACAGAGTGCATTCAAAAATTTTTAATCGGCAAATTCAAATTGTGAATTTCAAATTCTCCAAATGCCGCCGACGCGGCAAAAGTTTTTAATCGGCGAGTTCAAATTGTGATTTGCATTCAAACGTCCTTTTCCAAGGCAAACTGATTTTTAAATTCTCCAAGTGCCAACGGCGCGGCAAGATTAAATTTTCGGCGGCGAAAGTTTTCATTCTCTCGTTCAAAAGTTTTTCCAACGGCAAAAGTTTTTCTTTTAAATCCATCGGGTTGCCTTCGCCCGGCAATCCGTAACTTGCTCCGACAATTTCTTGACGGACATTCGCTTGATAAGCCCAATCGTCAAGGTAGCGCGTCGTCAAAAGTTCCGCAACGTCTTTATCATCCATGAACTTTGTCAAAACGCCCGCGCCGATTAAAAAGCCGCTCGAATTGGTTGCGGTATTCCAGCCGCCGTAAGCTCTGATTTTGTAAAGCAAATCGTTGCGCTTAAGCATTTTCATCAAGCCGTTGTCGGAGCCGTTTGAAAAAGAAATGTCGGCAATGGCGACGGGATAACCTTTCGCCAAAAGTTTTTTCACGGGGCGAATAAAAGTTTTAACGTCGGTACGAAACTTGCTTTTATTTTTCTTTGCAACCGCCGCCTCAAAAGTTTCTCCGTTTTCGCGAGTGTTGACGGCAAGAATTAGATCAGCGCGTTCATGCGCGGGAATTTTCAAGCCGCCTGCCGCGATTATCGCCGCGTCAACAGAAACTCCAATCGGCTCGTTGCAATAGGAAGGAAAAGTTTCCGCGCCTTTGCCTTCGTTGTACAGAACGCTGACGAACGGTCTGTGATTTAAATCTTTGTTAATGGCGCGGGCAACCATCAACATACCAAGTTCATCCGCGCCCGACGTAACTTGAATAACGGTTTTTCCCATGTCGCTTGCAAGTTCGGTGAGTTTTCGGCTTTCGCGATGAGTCTGAGAAAATTTCGCGCTGTCGTCACAGCCGAGCAGAAAATATTCAAAAACTCCTTCACGGGTGTACTCAATGAAAAGTTCATTGGCGTCGGAATTTTTGGCGCGGCGTTTAAACCAATCGTCGAGATATTCTTTCGGAATTTCTTCTTCCAATTTTTTTAAATCCCGACTGTCGCCGCTTGAAATTTTTCCCATCTCCTGCTTGTCGAGGAGCACGGTGTATTGAAAAAATTTCGCGCCGTATTCCTTATAATATTCGGGCTCGGCACTGGAAAAATTTCCCGAACGCGGCGTCCGCATAATCGTTCCGAACGCATAAATCGGCAGGTAAGGAAATTCTTCGTGAAAAGTTTTAAATCTCTCTGCGCGATTCAAAATTGTTTCTGCCGACAAATCATGAACTCGCGAGCCGACCAAACTTCCATAAATCAAAGAATCTGTCGAGAGCACCGCAAAATCCGATTGCGGAGCATTTTCATAAATCCAATTCCACATTTCTTCTGCGTCACCGTTAAAACCTTTTGTTCCGATAATTCCTTCGGGCGGCGTCAAAATTTCGTAACCGAGTTTTTCGGCGACTTGCACGACTTGCGACAAATTGACGGGGCGATCGTCAATCGGCACATACAAAATTTTTTTTCCCTGCGCCGATACTGTTGAAGTGAAGATTATCAGCGCGAACAATGTAAGAAGTATCTTCCTCAAAAGTTTTTCCCCCATTTCAAAAATTTTCCTGCATTGTATCAAAAAATTTTATGCTTGACAAAGAATTTCTGTTGACTTTAAGGCAGTTCTAATTTAAAATTCAAAATGGAGGTGGGTTAAGAATGTTAGACAAAAGATTGAACCCCGAAGAGGCTAAAAAGGTTCAAGCATCAAAATGGTATCCCAAGTATCACGTTGCGCCGCCCGTCGGCTGGCTCAACGACCCGAATGGTTTTTCGTATTACAAGGGTGAGTATCACATTTTCTATCAGTATCATCCTTATTCCGTGAACTGGGGTCCCATGCACTGGGGACACTCCACAAGTAAGGATCTCTGCCACTGGGAACATCAGCCGATTGCCATTACGCCCGGCGCATTTTCCGAAGGTCATGAGTGGTACGACTGGGACGGTTGCTTCAGCGGTTGCGGCTACGAGTTTGAAGGCAAGCTCTGGCTTATGTACACGTCGCAAAGATTCAACGGTCCGGGCGGCGTCAATTCTTCCGCAGAAAATCCTTCCGGCTACAATCCTTCCGGCAGTGCCGGCGGCGGCAATGTTACCGAGCGTCAGTGCTTTGCTTATTCGGAAGACGGCATTAACTTCACGAAGTACGAAAAAAATCCCGTCATTGACATTCCGAACGATCATCCGATTATCGCCAATATCGACTTCCGCGATCCAAAAATCTGGGATCACAACGGCAAATATTACTGCGTAATCGGTAACAGAATTCGTGACCGCTCTCGTACACAAATCGTCCTGTTCGAGTCCAGCAACTTCTTCGATTGGACATTTAAATCCGTCGTTGCCATTTCCAAACCGGATTACTCTGAAGGTACAATGTGGGAGTGCCCCGGCTTTGCGCATTTCGGCGACAAGTACGTCATGATCACTTCGCCGCAACATGTTCCTTACAAAGGTTACATGTTCCACAATATCCACCAAGCAGGTTACATGGTCGGTACTCTCGATTACGATCAAGGCGTATTCTATCGCGGCGACTTCTTCACCTTCGATCACGGCTTCGACTTCTACGCAACCACAATGATGAAAAATCCTGAAGGACGTTACTTCATTATCGCTTGGTTGGCTGCGTGGCAAAGTCCTTTCCCGGAACAAGCCGACGGCTGGGCAACCATGCTTACTATTCCGCGTGAGCTTGTCTACAAAGATGACAGAGTTTATACCATTCCGCCGAAAGAACTCGAATGTATGCGCGGCGAAGGCGTTCACTACACAGATCTTGCGCTCGACAAGGCAACACAACTTGACGGCGTTAAAGGTACTTGCGGCGAATTGCTCTTTGATGTCGACGTTAATGCTTCGGGCAACAGTTTCGAGTTTGATCTCTTCAGCAGCGACAAAGAGAAAACTTTCGTCAAATATTATCTCGAAGAAGGCAAACCTGTCCTTGAGCTTAACCGCGACCAGACGATTGAAGGCGGCAAAGGCGTTCGCAAAGTCATTTTGCAACCCTTCGATGGCATTCTCAAGTTCCGCATCTTCCTCGACAAGTCCGCGATTGAAATTTTTGTCAACGATGGTTGCGAAGTCATGACGACTCGTGTTTATCCGCAGGAAGGTTCCGACAATATCGTCTTCATTCCGCAAGCTGAAAAATTCGTAATCAAATCACTCGACTACTACGAATTCTAAGTCATAAAATCATCACTAAAACCGCTCCGAAGTTTGGAGCGGTTAATTTTTTTTGAAAGAATCCTTACGGCAAAAAATAAAAATTTCCATTCGGCGGTACGTAACAAGGATGACGAATTTTATACGCAGTTCAGCGACATTCAAAACGCTTTACGAAATGAAAAATTAATCTCCACGAGATAAGCTCGCGAAGAAGTTCACGTGGAAAAATTTTTCAATGATAAAAAGTTTTCTGCTTGTGAAAACGCCGATGAAATATCTCGCAACGGCAACAGGTTTAAGTGAGTTTGCAAAAAAAAATCCCCGTCACTCGGTCGGGGGAAATTTTTTTTAGTCTTCGATAATGTAAAGGTCGATCCATTGTCTGCCGAATTCGTAGCACTCGCCGACGGTATCGAACGCGACATCAATTTTATTTCCGATAATTGCGCCGCCCGTATCTTCCGCAACTGCATAGCCGTAACCGGGAATGAAAACTTTCGTTCCGAGCGGGATAAAGTAAGGATCGGTTGCAATGACGCCGCGTTGACAAAAAGTTCCAAGAGCCGTGTAATCACTCATGCCGGGCTCCATTCTGCTGTAAGCCGTCGCCTCGACGCGCACAACTCTGGCGCAATTCGGGATGCCGTAAAAATCCGCGTTGCTGAAATCGTAGGAGTCTTCTCCGTTGAAAGCCGAATAAGTTCTTCTGCCGCAAATGCCGTCCGCCGTGAGTCCGCGACTTTTTTGAAAATCTTTCAGCGCGTCAACCGTACTTGAATCACAAACTCCGTCCGCTTCGCCGTCATAAAAACCGTGTTCAATCAATTTGTTTTGCAAATCAACAACGCCGTCGCCCTGCATGCCGAACTTAATCACGTCGCCGACGCCCGCATATTGTGCAACTTCCTTGACTGTTGAAACCGCACTAAGAACCGAGCCGATTGTCGCGCCCGAACTTTTTGGAGTGTCAATTTCAACGCCGTCAATTTCAAGTTCGTAATCGGGAACGTAATCGCCGAGCTTAAAGGTGTTGATATTAATTTCATCAAAAGCCGCCGCCCGCAAAATTTTATAAGTTTCTGCGCCGCACACTCCGTCCGCCTCAAGACCGAGTGCGCTTTGAAAATCTTTTATCGCATTGACCGTCGCCGAGCCGTAAACTCCGTCCGCCGCCACATGCAAGAGATTTTGTGCAATCAAATAAGTTTGAATCTCCTTAACCGCCTCGCCCTTGTCGCCGTATTTCAACGCTGCCGCCGAGCAAAGACTCGAAAAACTTACGGCGAGAATCAGAATCAGCGTTGCAAGAACTCGCCTTAACTTCATTTTCGTCACCTCATTTAATCGTTTCTTAATTTTCGGCGATTATATCAACACACGCTGAAATTCTTATGGCAAATCGGGATTTTTTTTATTTGCGCTTGCAAAAATTTTTAATGCAGAATAAAATCTTGCCGATATAAATTTTGTAAGCAATCTAAAAAATATAAGGAGATGCATTTTTTATGATGAGATCGCTTTGGTCGGCGGCGTCGGGCATGAAGGCGCAGCAGACGAATATGGACGTTGTGGCTCACAATATCGCCAACGTCAACAGCTACGGCAACAAAAAAGTTCGTGCCGAGTTCCAAGATTTGCTTTATCAAACTCTGCGCGACGCGGGCGGCACTTCGGGCAACGGCACGCAATATCCTCAAGGCTTGCAAATCGGCTTGGGCGTGCGCGTCGCCGCTACGAACAGAATTTTTACGCAAGGTCCTTTGCAGACGACGGATCGTCCTCTTGATGTCGGTATTCAGGGCGAAGGTTTCTTCCAAGTGCAACTGCCCGACGGAACGACGGCTTACACACGCGACGGCTCCTTCAAAGTCGATTCAAATCGCCGACTTGTGACAAGCGAAGGTTATCTTTTCATTCCCAACATTACTCTCGATGAAAATGCAACAGTTGACAGCGTCGTTATCAGTTCGGACGGAAGAGTTTCGGATACTCCTTCGGGCGGGGATCAAACCGAAATCGGACAGATAACTTTGGTTCGTTTCATCAATCCCGAAGGACTTTACGCTTACGGCAAAAATCTTTTCTTGGAAACTTCGGCTTCGGGTGCTCCGATTGAAAGCGAGCCCGGTTCAGACGGCGCGGGCGTTTTGGCGCAGAATACTTTGGAAATGTCGGGCGTGCAAATCGTTGAGGAAATGGTCAACATGATTGTTGCGCAACGCGCTTATGAATCCAATTCAAAGGCAGTCACAACTTCGGACTCGATGCTTGAGATTGCCAATCAGTTGAAACGATAATTTAACATGAGAAAAATTTTTTTACTCGCGGCGTTGATTTTATTTTTCGGTTTGACGCCGCGAGCTTTTGCATATACGATAACGGGCGCGGAACTTCATTCAATCGCGTTGGAAGCTTTGGAAAATGCACTTGCCGAGCGCGGAGAATATCGGCGACACGAAATTTTTTTCAATCAATATCCGACAGACATAAAATTGCCGGAAGGCGTCGTTGACGTTAAGGCGGAGATACCGACGGCGATAAATTATGTCAGCTTAACGCCTGTTAGAACGATAATTTTTGTGAACGGGCGCGCTTATCGAACAATGAGTTTCACGGCAAAAGTCAAAGTTTATGACACGGTACTTGTCGCCAATCACGATTTAAGAATTGAAGTTGCCGTGACGGCGAGCGATTTTCATCTTGCGGAAATTGCGATTGACGGGCGCAACGAATATGTCAAGGAAACTTCCGAGCTTGAAGGTTTGGTTCCGCACAGATTTGTCCGCGCAGGTTCGCCTGTCTCGCTGAATTATTTTCAACAACCGATAGCCGTTAATCCGAGTCAGCGCGTTACGATCATTGTAAATTATCACGGAGTAAAAGTGACGGCTTCGGGAATTGTTTTGACTCGCGGGCGAATCGGCTCGATTGTCAAAGTCAAGAATGAGACTTCGGAAAAAATTTTGTCGGCGAAAGTCATTGATTCTCATACTGTCGAAGTGAAACTTTAACTTTTTTGTAAGGGATATGGGAAAAGGGAAATGGGAAAGGTTTCTCACTACCCGTGTTTTTACGTAGAAAATTTTTTAATAGGAGGTGACGACATAGATGAAAAAATTTTTTGCGGCAATTTTGGTTGCAACATTTTTATTTGCAGGCGGCGCGGTTGAGGCAAAATCTTTGTGGGTTGATAACGGCAACTGGAGTTGGTACTCCGATAAAAAGGCGCGCAACGTCGGAGATATTTTAACGATTGTAATTAACGAATCGACAACACAAACCGCTACGAAAGCTCGCACGAATTCAAAATCCGGTTCGATAAGCGTTGGAACAGGCACGGGCATTTTCGATTTCATTCGTGCATTTTCGGCGAGCGGCTCCGATAATTTCCAAGCCAACGGCTCCGCAACCGACACGAACAGATACAGCGGGCAAATAACCGTTACTGTCGTTGAAGTTTTGCCCAATGATAATATGATTGTCGAAGGCACTCAATCCATTTGGCAAAACCGCGACGAACACAAAATTACTCTGCGCGGAGTGATTCGCCGTGATGATGTGACAATGAACAACACGGTTCCTTCAACGAAAGTTGCCGACGCCACAATTAAATTTGACGGCAAAGGTCCTCTCAATGCCAAACAGCGGCAGGGCATTTTGACGCAAATTTTCAACTTCCTCTTCTGATATGGATAACGAAATTAAAATCAGCGAAAAATTTGTTTTGCCGCAAGACTTGAGCGCGATGGCAAAAAAATTTTTCGTGCAGACAGAAAAACCGCTGAAAGACAGCGAATTGTTCCTAAAGAAAGGTTCAACCGTTACAGGCGTAAAAGTTATAGCTGAGGGCGAAAATATTCGTGACGTTCAGCGTCTTATTAACAAATATTTGCTCCCGAACGGCGAGAAAACTCAAGCTCAAGACTGGTACAAGTGTCGCGGCACGGCTGTCGTAACCAACGGCACAGAGGAAAAAATCAAAGAAATTCATTGGTATCAGTGCGCAAATATCGGTAAAATCGAATTTAAAATCAAAGAATGGAATGAGAAAAATGTTACTTAAATTTACAGGCGATGACCGCCAAGAAGTTTCACTTATCACCGGAAATTATTACAAGGCAAGAAAATTTCATGATGAATTTGGTGAGGCTTGGGCTATTTTTGACGAAGGCGACGATTGGTATCGTTACGGCGTTCGCTTTGTCGCAGAAAATTTCGAGGAAGTCACGGAAGATGATTTTAAAACCGCCCGCGCAGTCTGAAAAGCAATTAGGAATAAAGAATGAGGAATTGTTTTTCGGAGGTGAAGTTATGAAAAAAATTTTTACAATCGCGACGCTGATAGCTTGCCTTGCGCTGATGACTTCAACGGTCTTCGCAGAGTCGGCAATTACAAGGATTAAAGATATTGCCAAAGTTCAGGGTGTGAGGAGCAACCAACTTATGGGTTACGGTTTGGTAGTGGGCTTGCCGGGCACGGGCGATTCCGACGACACTTGGCAGATGATTCAATCGACGGTTTCTCTGCTTAAAAATTTCGGGATAACGATTAACGCGGCGGAGCTGGATACGGATAACGTTGCGGCGGTTATGGTTACTGCGACTTTGCCGCCTTTTGTCCGCGAAGGCGATACGATTGACGTTACCGTAAGTTCAATGGGCGACGCCGACAGCATTCAAGGCGGAGTACTTTTGCAAACTCCTTTGCGGGCGGCGAACGGTGACGTTTACGCGGTTGCGCAAGGCTCGGTTTCGACGGGCGGATTTTTAGCGGGGCAAAGAAATAATCGTGCGCAAAAAAATTTCCCGACAGCGGGCAATATTCCGAACGGAGCAATCGTCGAAAGAACTTTGGAAGACGATCTCGGCAGGAACGGACAAATTTCTTTGAGTTTGGCGAGCCAAGATTTTACAACGGCGGCGAGAATCACAAATGCGATTAATGCGGCTTACGGCAATGTTGCACACGCCGCCAATCCCGGTCGCGTCGATATAAATATTCCGGGATATTTTCGCGCCAACATTGTTCAATTCGTTGCGTCGATTGAGGAATTGCCCGTCGTCCCCGATAACATTGCAAAAGTTGTCGTCAACGAGCGCACCGGTACAATCGTAATGGGCGGCAATGTTTCAGTTGACGAATGCGCGATAACTCAAGGCGGCTTGTCGATTCGGATTCAGCGCGAGGAAAATGCTTATCAACCCGATCCTTTTTCTTACGGCACGTCAATGGTTGTTCGCAACGTCGAGACAAATGCCCGCGAGGAAATGTCCAGCTCGGTTGTCCTTCCCGCAACGACAAATGTCAGTGACGTTGTCGGCGCATTAAATGCTGTTGGAGCCACGCCGCGTGATTGCATTTCGATTTTGCAGGCAATGAAGGCGGCGGGCGCGATTCATGCCGTGTTGGAAATTATTTAAGGAGCGATTTGATATGCAGATTAACGGCGCGTATTTGATGCCGCAAATGAATTCGACGGGGACGGGCGCGACAGGAGCGCAAATGCTCAATGACGAGTCGAGTTTTCAAGCGCAACTGCAAGCGGCAAAAGATAAACTTGAACAGCCGAGCAAAGCCAAAACTCTTACCGAAGAAGAACTTGCACAGCGCAACAAAGAGATAAAAGATGCCAGCATTCAACTTGAAGCGATTATGCTGAAGCTGATGTACAACGAAATGTGGAAAACCGTCCCGAAAAATAAACTCTTCGGCGACGATAACGCAATGGAAATTTATCGCGACATGTACAACGAAGAGTTGACAAAAATTGCGGCGGAAGGCGGCGGCATCGGGCTTGCCGATTTCATTTACAAGCAA
>CALFJC010000142.1 GCA_937877655.1 uncultured Selenomonadales bacterium | reverse complement strand
TGATTAATTTTGGTTCGGAGAAAAAATTTGCCGTGATAAAAATTGGCGGCGAAGTTGTTCAAGAAATAAATTTGTCCGAAGAAAAAACTTTTACGATTGAGACGGATGAAGGGAAAAATATTTTGGAAATAAAAAACGGGGCAATCGGCGTGATTGAGGCTGATTGTCCCGATAAAATTTGCGTGAGGCGCGGCGCGATTAAAAATCTCGGAGAAGTTATCGCTTGTGTGCCGCACAAAGTTTTGATTGAAATTGCAGGTGATTGATTTGCGGCGATTAACGACGGACGCGATTTTAATTTCGTTGTCGTTGATTTTATTTTTGGTTGAAAGTTTGTTGCCGCCGATTTTCTTGCCGCCGGGCGCGAAATTCGGGCTCGCAAATGTCGTGTCGCTCGCCGCGCTTTATCTTCTATCGGAAACGGACGCGCTGATAATTTTATTGGCGCGAATTTTTTTGTCGGGAATATTTGCGGGCTCGCCGACGGTAATTTTTTTCAGCTTAAGCGGCGGGCTTTTGAGTTTGGCAGCGATGATTTTACTCAAGCGCACGGGAAAATTTTCGATTGTCGGAGTGAGTGCGGCGGGCGGATTTTTTCACAACGTCGGACAAATATGCGCGGCGATTTTTTTCATGAGCAGTCAAAAAATTTTTTTCTACCTTCCGATTCTCGGAACGTGCGGAATTTTTATCGGCGTGCTAATCAGTTTGCTGTCGAAAGAAATTATTCGCCGTCTCCAAGTCCTTCAAAATTTCTCCGAATAATTTTTGTGCATCCTCGAAAAATTTTTAAACGAATCATCTTCGTTGAAATCGTAAACGAAATTTTTGTCGCCGTAAAGTTTAACGAGCTCTCCGACAGCTTGAGTCGAGCCGCCTTGTGCCGCCGATTCAAATATTTCAATCGCTTGCGTATGAAGTCTTTCGGCAGAATCGGCATATTTTATAAGTCTGACCAACTCAATAAATTCGCTGTCGATAAAAACATCTTTGTTATCTTTGACTGCGTTAAAAAATTTTCGCGCCTTAGATAAATTTTTCGACATGCCGAGAGCTTTTGCATAAATCAAGCCGCAACGAATCTT
Source organism: uncultured Selenomonadales bacterium (assembly GCA_937877655.1). Taxonomy (GTDB): domain Bacteria; phylum Bacillota; class Negativicutes; order Selenomonadales; family Selenomonadaceae; genus Quinella. Next base: position 20,371 of record CALFJC010000142.1, on the reverse strand, counting down.
TTCCTTAACTCCGCCCGATTCGGCGCGTCGCAGATAACCTTCAAAAAGTTGTTGCGCTCTGCTTAAAGTTTTGAGATCGCGCAGATATAAATTTGCCAATTCAAATTTCGCGTCGAGGTCTCCCGACAATTTTTCGTAAGCAACACCTGCTTTCCGATAAAAATTCTTCGCCGCCTTTTCGTTATTGAGTGCCGAATAAATATCGCCCAAAGTTTTCAGCGCGTCGGCATATTCGGAATTCGTTTTTCTTTTGACAAAAACGCCGCCTTCCACAAAGTGAATTTTGTTGTGGCACTCGCGACAGAGCACCATCAAATTATCTCGGCGATTGTCGCCCTGATTGTGATTTTTATGATGAATTTCCAAAGCTTCGGAAGAAAATTTCATGCCGCAAATTTCGCAGGTATAATCTGCATTTTTTTCAGCGCGGCTTTCCATTGCGGCGAAAGAACATATTCTTTTTTTATCGTAAAATCGACGGGCGGAAAGTCCGATTTATTTTTTTGCGCCGTCAACAAATATTCCGCAATGTCAAACTCCTCAACGATTTTAAGCCGCATTGCCTTATTGCCGCCGCGAAAAATTTCCAAGCCCGCGCCGCAATATCGCCGAAAATTTTTCCAATTAATTTCGCGCAGACAATATTGACAAACTTTCAGCCGCCGATAAACATTTTGTTCGCGCCGCTCGCCGTCAGCAAACAAATTAACCAAAAATTTTCCGCCGGTGTCATACGTCATGACAAATCGCGCCTCGTAACGATTATTTTTCTTCGCCGTGCGCAACGCTTGACAAAAACAAAGATGAAACCAATTGTAATTTTTTTGGTTGTAATTTGCCCGCGTCAAATATTGGTCGCGAATGTAAACAAGGACGATATGTTCTTTGTAGGCGAAGGGCATAATCGGCGCGAGATTTTTCATAAGCTCTTCCAAAATTTTCGGATCGAGCGGCATCCCCTTTGATAAACTTTCGCGCTCGGCGTCGGTCAATTTCGGCAACGAAAAATTTTCTGCCGCAAATTCTATTTGCAAAGTGCTTATTCTCATTGCCGCGAAAATTTTTTGAAACGGCTTTAAAATTTCTTTGTTGAGAGTTTCAGCGTTGTTCATTGATTTTATTCAGCTCCTTCTCCGCATTTCGGCGAATACTTATTTCCACACAGCGCGAGGCATTAACATTTTTATCGCTCGCCTTGCTGAACGACGCGCCGTTGGCACGAAGTTTTTCGACAAGCCATTGACGTTTTTCGGGCGTCTGCAAATCGTTCAGCGTGAAAACATATTGCAAAACATTGAATGCCCTGTCCTGCGAAAGTTTCATGTTGTAAAAATAAGCATCGTTTGAATTCACGTCGCCGCTCCATTCAAGCGATGCATTTCCTTCAATTCGCACTTCGACGATCTCGGCGGAATATTTTTCCAAAACTTTTATGTAGCGCGGGAAAAATTCTGCAAGCACCGCTTAAAATTGCGGATTGACTGTGCTGTCTCCCGCCGCAAAAAATATTGAAGGCGATACGAACACAACGCGCAAATCTTCTTCGTCAAGGCGAGCTCCGAGCCGCGCCATTTCTTCGGGCTTGAATTCGTCTATTAAATCTTGATGAATTTGATTTTTAATTTTTTCGTAGCGGGCGGCGGTCTCCTTCATTTGAAAAAGAAAACCCATGCACACGAACAAAAAAATCATCATCAAGCCCGTCATCATGTCCGAAATTGATTGCCAAATCGTGCCGTCATTTTTTTTGAAAATCATTTTGTCTGCCTCCGCAATAATTCATCAACCTCCGCGATTTTGGCGACAAGCGATTTATAATTTCCGATCATTTTCTCGTTTATCTCCGCCAATGCAACCGCGAGAGTTTTTATCGCCTTGCCGGATTGCGCGTCGGTATTTTTCGCGACAGTTTCAAAAAGTTGATGAAGTTTGCCGAGAGAAGATTTTGTTTCTTCATCAAGGTCTGTTTTGTAGCGGGCGATTGTCTCGCGGATAATTTTCATTGAATCCGCGCTTGCCTTGTTGAAGTTCTTCAAATATTCTTCGGTATCGCGGGCGACGCCGAGAGATAAGGAATTAATTTTTTTGACTTCGGCGGAGAAATTTTCCGTGAGTTGCTTGAGATTTTTCAAAGCATCTTCACCAAACTTGCCGAAATTTTCCATTGCGTTTTGCATTTGCGAAATACTTTTGTCCGCTTGAGAAATTATCTTGGAAAGTTCGGCAGTCGCAGTATAAAGTTCATTTTGAACGGAAACATTTTTCTCTGAAGTATCGGCAAAAGTTTTTAAACTCGTTTGAAGTTCGCCCATTACCTCGCGATTAAAAGTTTCGTTGATGATTTTCAGTTCTTCGGTTGTCTTCGTGACGATATTTTTGTATTCGCGTTGCCAAACGGCGACTTCGCGGACGACGGCGTTGAGTTCCTTGAAATTTTCTTCGAATTTATTTTGCAACTGATTGTTGAGATTTTTAATCGACTCATTGAGAGCCGCAATAAAGTTTTCGCTGAAATTCTTCGACATGTCTTTTAAAAATTTGTCGAAGGAATTTTTCATGTCGACAATCTACTTGATTGATGTTTGTATTTGTTCAATAGAAATTTTCTATCGTTGTGGCGAAGGCAATTTTTTTTGAGAGCCGATGTTAAAAAGAAAGTAGCGGTGAGTGAGTACCGACCGCCCAAGGATGGGCGGTCGCGCCGCGCATTTGCGTGAAGCAAATACCGCGGCGAACACCTCATTGCGGCATTCTGAAACTTTTATCGAAGAAAAAATTTTTACGCCCCCGCGAGGTGCCTTTTCTTTTTGCTACTTTTTCTTTGGGCATGCAAAGAAAAAGTAGGTTCAATCAAAAAAAGTTAATTTTAAATTCAATCGAACGATAAGCCGCGAGGGTTTTGCGTGCCCACTTTAGAAAAAAGGGGGATAAGTTCCATTTCAGGCGGCGATAAAAATTCTTGGGCGGCAAAAAGGAAATTTAAAAGACGCGGGGAATATAAAACGGCGGAGGTTGAAAAGCGTTGCGAAGTACGGAGCTTGATGAATTCGTTGAACGCGTAAGCGAGCGAACCGATATTTATTCTGTGGTATCGCGTTACGTTCAACTTACACAAAAAAGCGGGCGATTTTGGGGACGATGCCCCTTCCACAACGAAAAAACTGCGTCTTTCAGCGTCAGCCCCGACAAAGGACTTTTTTATTGCTTCGGCTGTCAAACCGGCGGCAACGTTTTCAAATTTCTCTCGCTCATTGAAAACATAACTTATTTCGAGGCGGTTAAACTTCAAGCTCAACGATTGGGAATTGAACTCCCGCAAAAAAAATATTCGCCCGAAGAAGAACGGCGGCGACGCGAAGAAAAATCTCTGTCAAAAATCAACGAGCTCGCGCAGGATTTTTATCATGAATGTCTAATCAAAACGGCTCGCGGCGAAGTCGGCAGGAAATATCTTTCTGCGCGGGGAATAACGGCGGAGACGATTGAAACTTTCAAACTCGGTTACGCCTCCGACGATTGGGAAAATCTCTTGACGAATCTCACGCGTCGAGGATTTTCTCCGCAACAACTTGAACAAGTCGGGCTTATCGTAAGGCGAAAAAATTCTCCGGGCTTTTACGACAGATTTCGCGGGCGAATCATGATTCCCATAAATGATATTTTCGGGCACACGGTCGGCTTCGGCGGACGAATTTTGAAAACCGAAGACGAAATGAATCCGAAATATCTCAACACGCCGGAGACTGTGCTTTTTAACAAAAGAAATTTGCTTTTCGGGCTCGACAAATCAAATCGTGCGATAAGTACGGCGGGCGCGGCGATTGTCGTTGAAGGTTACATGGACGCAATTTCACTTTTCGGCGCGGGAATAAAAAATGTTGTTGCGACACTCGGCACGGCTTTTACGCCCGAACATGCGAAACTTATTTTGAAATACGCAAGGAAAATTATTTTCTGCTACGACAGCGACGAGGCGGGACAAAAAGCAACGCTCCGCGCTTTGCCGATTGTTCAGGCGACGGGCGCAAATGTTTTTATCATAAAAATTCCCGACGGTAAAGACCCCGATGAATTCATTCGCAAGCACGGCAGGGCGGCTTTCGAGGAGCTTATAAAAAATGCGGCGTCGCTGATTGATTATCATATGAATTACGTCCTTGCCCGCGCAGATATTTCTACAACCGACGGGAAATTGGCGGCGTTACGAGAAATTTTGCCAGTCGTTGCAAACGTAAAAAATTTGGTGACCCACAACGAATACAAGAAAAAAATTGCGGCGGCACTCACGCTGGACGAAAAACTTACGGACGACGAGTGGAAAAAATTTTCCACAAGAACAGTCGAAAAAAAATCTCCCGCCGTCAAGCGCGTAAAACTTCGCGAAGAACAAGAACCGACAATCCGCGAAGCTTGCGAAACAATTTTGCGATTGACTTGGCATGATGATGAGATAATCGATTATATCTGCGAAATTTTTCCGCAAGAAATTTTTACGGAAATACAATGGGAAATACTCAGCCGACTCAAAGAGTGCAAAGAACAGGGCAGGCGGCTCGACCAAATCAGTTCGGAAAAGGAATTGAGCGCGGAGGCAAATTCGGAACTTTCGCGAATATTGATGGACGCGCCGAATAATCCTTACACGGACGAAATCAATACCTTTAATGATGCGGTCGCCATTTTGAAACGAGCTGTTCTCAAAAAAAAATACAAGGCAATTCGCGAGCAAGCTGAAAAATATATTTCGAGCGACTACGAAACTTACAAAAAAAAGTTGGAGGAGTCACTCAAAATTAAAAGGGAAATAGACAGTTTGAAAAGAAATTAAATGCATAAGGCATTTGAAAGGAGGCTGCAAAATGACAGGAGAAAATAAAACTGTCGAGCCAAATAAAGGCGACCAAAGCGGCAACCTGTCGGCAAACAAAAAAAATTCTTCCGCGCAAAAAAAATCCGAAGTCAAAGCCGTCGAAAACAACACGGATTTAACTCCGAAACCTGCGGGAAATCGAATGTCCAGAATAATTTCGCTTTTAACGTTGAGATGCAAACAAACCGGCGGGAAGTTGACTTGGGGCGATTTGGATAAAATCCTTCAAAATCAAGGCGTGGAAAATGACACGGAAGAGATCGATGAAATTCTGAGCATTTGCGAACGCGAAGGAATAGAAATAATCAACGAGGACAATGATCTTGACGACGTGGACACGGCGGCTGAAACAGGAGAAGGCGATTTGCCCAACGAAAATACTTCGTCCGAACAAGACGATTTACTGAATCAAATGGAGCAAAACGAAAATCAATCGGAAGAAGAAGCCGAGACAGCCAAAACGCCCGTTGAAATTGATTTGAACATTCCCGACAGCGTTTCAATCGATGATCCCGTTCGCATGTACTTGAAAGAAATCGGGCGCGTGTCGCTTTTGACTGCCGAAGAGGAAAGAACATTGGCAATGCGCATGGAGTCGGAGGACGAAGCCGAACGCTCCGAAGCGCAAAAGCAACTTGCCGAAGCAAATTTGCGTTTGGTAGTTTCAATCGCCAAAAGGTATGTCGGACGCGGAATGCTTTTCCTCGATTTGATTCAGGAAGGCAATCTCGGATTGATTAAAGCCGTAGAAAAATTTGATTATCATAAGGGCTACAAATTTTCGACTTACGCGACGTGGTGGATTCGTCAAGCGATAACGCGGGCGATAGCAGATCAAGCGCGGACAATCAGAATTCCCGTTCACATGGTCGAGACGATTAACAAATTGATTCGAGTTTCGCGCAACCTTTTGCAAAAAAACGGGCGCGAACCTACCGACGAAGAAATTGCCGAAGAGATGGAAATTCCTGTCGAGCGCGTCCGCGAGATTAAAAAAATTGCGCAAGAACCCGTTTCGTTGGAAACACCGGTCGGCGAAGAAGACGATTCGCATTTGGGCGATTTTATTCCCGATGACGATGCTCCCGCGCCTGCCGACGCCGCGTCGTTCATGTTGTTGAAGGAGCAGTTGGAAGATGTTTTGGGAACCTTGACGCCGCGTGAAAAAAATGTTTTGCGTTTAAGATTCGGGCTTGAAGACGGCAGAGCAAGAACGCTTGAGGAAGTCGGAAAAAGTTTCAACGTCACCCGCGAAAGAATTCGCCAGATTGAAGCCAAGGCGTTGCGGAAACTCCGTCACCCTGCCCGCTCGAAAAAGTTAAAAGATTTTCTTGATTGAACTCACGGGGAGCCGAAAATTTTTGACGGCTCCTTTTTCATTGCAAAAAATTTTTGGAGGAATTGAAATGGAATATAAATCGGGATTCGTTACGGTTATCGGGCGACCGAATGTCGGCAAATCGACGCTGATTAATAAAATTATCGGGCAAAAAATAGCGATAACGTCCGACAAGCCGCAGACGACGCGCAGTCGGATTCAATGCATTTTGACGCAGGAAGACGCGCAGATAATTTTTCTTGACACGCCCGGCATTCACAAACCGAAATTCAAACTCGGCGAATACATGTTGAAGGCGGCGGAAGGTACGCTTAAGGAAGTCGACGTGATTTTTTTTGTCATTGACGCAACGGAAAAATTCGGCGGCGGCGAAAAATATATTTTGGAAAGATTGAGCGCGACAAGCAAGCCCGTAATTTTGGTTGTGAATAAAATTGATTTGATTGAGCGGGAAAAAATTTTGCCGATAATTGCGGAGTACTCGACGCGCAGAGATTTTGCGGCAGTGGTACCGATAAGCGCGACGGACGGAACAAATGTTGACGAATTGATTGACGAAGCAAAAAAATTTCTGCCTGAAGGCGTGCAATATTATCCCGCCGAAATGATAACGGATCAGCCCGAACGGTTGATAATCGCCGAATTGATTCGGGAAAAAATTTTACACGCGACGCAAGATGAAGTTCCTCACTCAATCGCCGTCGATTTGGAAGAATTCACGCCGCGAGAAAACGGCACAATTTTTATTCGCGCAACAATTTATGTCGAGCGCGATTCGCAGAAAAAAATTTTGATTGGGAAGGGCGGCTCAATGTTAAAAAATATCGGCAAGGAGTCTCGTCCCGAAATTGAAATGTTACTCGGCGCAAAAATTTTCTTGGATTTATGGGTCAAAGTGAAGAAGGATTGGCGAAATTCATTGGGGGCTTTGCAAAGTTTCGGATTGAAAGAATTTTAAAAAGCAATGCGAAAGGAAAACAGAATCGAAGTGATTCACGGGCGCACAGGACGTGCGCCCGCCGGCAACAAAAACAGGATGTTTTCTTTGTCGGAAACGCCCCTGCGAGGGGTCTTTTCTTTTTGGCAACGTGACGTTGCATCCAGCTGGTGCGCTCCAAGTTCTTAAAGACTTAAAGTCAGTCGCCACACCTTACTGTTCCCCCGCTTTTAAAGCGGGTCTTTGGACAAGCAAAGAAAAAGTAGATCCTAAACATAAATTTCATGATTGACTCAATCGAAGGAGCGAGCCGCCGCCGTTAAAAGTCTTCTTTATACAAATTTCTTGAACGCAAGCAAGAAAATTGAAAGGGATTTAATTTTCGGCGTTGAATAGTTGAAAAAATTTCTAAAGCCAAACAAGCTTGGGGAGGAGAATCAATTTGAGAGCTGAAGGAGTTTTGCCGACAATCGGAAGTAAATTTGATCCCTTGACGGGTCTTTATAATCGCGACGTTTTTTTTACGGAAGCCCAATTACTTCTCGGAGCACGCTACGATACAAAATATTCCATTGTTTGTATGGACATAAGCTGTTTTAAAATCATAAACGATCTGTTTCACGTGGAGACGGGCAATGTGATTTTGAAAAATGCGGGAGAATATTTTAAGGCGACACTCAACCCGCGAACGTCTTTGAGTTGCCGCGCCGATGCCGATCATTTTATTTTGTGCATACCGAGCGAGGAACTTGACATTGAAAAAATTATCAAAGACCTTGACGAAAGAATTAAAGCCCTGCACATAAGCCACAACATTTTATTTTTTGCGGGCATTTATCCTGTCGACAATATCAATTTGCCGATTCATCAAATGTGCGACCGAGCCGGCATGGCTCTTCGCCGAATCAAAGGCAGTTATCTGACGCGCTACGCCTATTATGATGCAAAAATGCGGGATCAAATGATTGAGGAACTTCTCATAACGGGCAACTTGGAAATTGCAATCAACGAACATCAATTTACGATTTTCCTTCAGCCGATTTTTGATCCGCATAAAAATACCGTCGTAAGTGCCGAAGCTTTGGTTCGCTGGTTCCATCCGATTCACGGAATGATTTCGCCGGGAAAATTTATTCCCGTCTGCGAGCGCAACGGCTTTATCGTTCGCTTGGATCGTTTTGTTTGGGAAGAAGCTTGCCGCCTTCAACGCAAACGGCTGAATGAAAATAAACCGATTGTTCCAATCTCCGTGAACTTGTCGCGCTTGAATTTCTACAGCTCCGACTTGGCAGAATTTCTTTCCCTTCTGCTTGAAAAATATGATCTGGAGCCGTGGATGTTGAAATTGGAAGTCACGGAAAGTGCCTACACCGACAATCAAGTACAGCTCCTCGACATGATCTCGACGTTCAAAGAACTGGGCTTTTCGGTTTTGATGGACGATTTCGGTTCGGGCTATTCTTCGCTGAACATGCTTAAGGACATGCCGCTTGACACGATAAAAGTTGATATGGCATTCATTCGCGAGCTGGAAAAATCGCCGCGTGTTGCAGTCATTTTGAAATTTGTAGTTGCGTTGACAAATGCTCTGGGAATGGGAACGGTTATTGAAGGCGTCGAAACTCAAACGCAAGCCGAATACGTGGCAAGCTTGGGTGATGTGGCAATTCAAGGATATTATTTCTCGCGCCCGTTGCCGATTAAAGACTACGAAAAACTTTTGGATAAATATCTTTTAAACAAGGAGGATGATTGATATGCCGTCAATCAAAAAAGAAATTTCGGGTAAGGCGACTGTCTGGACAATGCGCAATACCAAAGGCAACGAACTTAAAGTTACCGATCTCGGAGCGCGAGTCATTTCGATGAGATTCCGCGACAAAAATTTTACGAATCAATTTCTGCTCAAAAACGATGAATCTGCGGGCAAAGTTTTTGTCGACGGCGGCGAAGATTTTTCCAAAATTATCTGGCAGGCTGAAGAAACTCTTGAAGGCATGAAATTTTCCGCAGAGCTCGACGGCAAGTCGGCAACCGTGACTTACAGCATCTCCAACGACAACGAGATCAGCATTAAATACGAGGCGGACGGCGTTGAAGATATTTCTACGGAAATGGTTTTCGCCATGCCCGATGCCGATTTCAGGGCTTGCCAAAAGGGCGCGGCTTGGGAAAAAATTTCCGAAGAAAAAATTTATCCCGTCACGGAAAAGGCGGAAGTCGAAATGGAACTCGGCATGTTCGGCTACGATCCCGGTTGCCCGATTGATTATCTCGACGCGGGCTTGAAAAATGCGGCGAATATTTTTTCCGAAGCGTTGCAGATTGATTTGATTGTTTACGCGACGCAGAATAAAATTCAGGCGCAGGCGGTCGACGGCGGCTTTGCGATTAAAACAAGCGGCTCGGACGCGGCGGACGGAAAAATTAAATCTCAAACCGTTTACATGATTAAAAACAGAAAATAATTTTTGGGAGCTGATACTTTGAATATCCATGAATATCAAAGCAAAGCGATTCTGCGCGGTTACGGCGTCAATGTTCCCGACGGCGGCGCGGCGTTCAGTGTTGAAGAAGCCGTCAAGCAGGCGCAAATGCTCGGCGCGGACGTTACCGTTGTCAAAGCGCAAATTCATGCGGGCGGACGCGGCAAGGCGGGCGGCGTCAAACTCGCTCGCAATTTGAATGAAGTTCGCCAATACGCGGAAGAACTTTTGGGCAAAACGCTCGTCACTCATCAAACAGGTTCGGAAGGAAAAGTTGTCAAGAGACTTTTGATTGAGGCGGGCTCGAATATCAAAAAGGAATATTATCTGAGTTTCGTTGTCGACAGGCAGACGGCTCGCGTCGTGATGATGGGTTCGGAAGAAGGCGGCGTTGAAATTGAAAAAGTTGCCGCCGAAACTCCCGAAAAAATTTTCAAGGAGTACATTGATCCCGCTGTCGGACTTGCGCCTTTCCAAGCGACGCGCCTTGCTTACAAAATGAATTTTCCGAAAGAAGTCATTCGCAAGGTTACGAAACTCATGATTAATCTGCACAGGGCTTTTGTGAAAAAAGATTGTTCGCTGGCAGAAATTAATCCGCTTGTCGTCACGGAAGAAAATGATGTTATCGCGCTTGACGCCAAATTGAATTTCGACGACAGCGCACTTTATCGTCATCCCGACGTTGAATCTCTGCGTGACGAAACCGAAGAAGATGCCAAAGAACTTCACGCCTCGAAACTCGGCTTAAATTATGTCAATCTCGGCGGCGACGTTGCCTGTATGGTGAACGGCGCGGGCTTGGCAATGGCGACTGTCGATATTTTAAAACATTTCGGCGGCGAGCCGGCAAATTTCCTTGATGTCGGCGGCGATTCCACGCCCGAAAAAATCGCGGAAGCTTTTAAAATTATGTTGGAAGGCGGGCAGTCGAAGGGAATTTTTGTAAACATTTTCGGCGGCATAAACAAATGCGACTTGGTGGCGCAAGGGATTGTAGACGCGGCAAAAATTATTTCGCCCGACGGAAAATCAATTCCCGTGCCGGTTGTCGTTCGGCTTGAAGGAACCAACGTCGAGCGCGGCAGAGAAATTTTAAAAGAATCGCCGATTGCCAACGTGATTATGGCTGAAACTATGGAGGGCGGCGCGGAAGAAATTGTTCGCCTTGTCAAATCGGCTTAACAGGCAGGAAAATTTTTCTCCTTCCCGAAAAAATTTTTTGGGGAGGAATTTTTTTTGATTTATGTTCACATTCCTTTTTGCGAAAAAAAATGTAACTACTGCGCCTTCAATTCCAAAATCGGCGACGCGACGGAGAAAAATTTTTATGTCGAAGCTTTGATTAAAGAAATAAATCTGCGCGGCGATAAATCTTTAACCGAGACAATTTATTTCGGCGGCGGCACGCCGACAATTTTAACTTTGAATCAGTTGGAAAAAATTATCTGCGCGGTTGAAGAAAATTTTAATGTCGAAAGCGGCGCGGAAATTACAATCGAGGCAAATCCCGGCACCGTCAATGAAAATTATCTGCGCGGTTTGAAAGTTTTGGGCTTTAACAGATTGAGCTTGGGCGTTCAGAGTTTTGACGACGAACTTTTAAAAATTTTGGGCAGGATTCACGATTCGCGGACGGCGATTAAAACGATTGAACTTGCCAAAAATTTTTTCGACAATGTCAGCGTCGATTTAATGTACGGCTTGCCGAATCAAACTTTGAAAAAACTTCGCCGCGACATTGAGCAAATAAAAAATCTTGACGTTCAACACGTTTCGATTTACGGTTTGGAAGTTGAGGAGGGCACGAAATTTTTTGAACTTTTCCGCGCAGATAAACTTCATTTGCCAAATGAAAATCTTTGCGCCGATATGTACGACTTCATCACGGAAAATTTGCCCGCGCTCGGTTATCGCCGTTATGAGATAAGCAATTTCGCCAAAAAAAATTTCGAGAGCCGCCACAACGTCGGCTATTGGACGGGGAAAAAATATTTCGGCTTCGGCGCGGGCGCACACAGTTTCGACGGCAAATTGAGAACTTCAAATGTTCGCGACGTTGCGACTTACATTGAAAAAAATATTCCCGTTGTCGAAGAAATTGTTACGCGGCGGGCGGCAATGGAAGAATTTTGTTTTCTCGGCTTGCGAATGACGGACGGCATTTCCGCGCAGGTTTTTGAAAAAATTTTCGGCGAAAAATTTTTTGACATATTCGGCGAAGTCATGGAAAAAAATATTCGGCGCGGCTTGCTGAAAGTTGACGGCGACAAAATTTCTTTGACGGAGCGCGGCTTGGCATTGGGCAATGAAGTTTTTGCGGATTTTTTATTGTAAGGAGGTTTTTCAGATGAAAATTTTAATTATGGCGATTGGTTTTTTGCTCGCGACAATTCAAAGCGTAAGTGCGGCGGTTTATCAACAAGGGATTGTTTATGTGATTTACGACGAGACGGGAGCCGCCGCGCCGAAAGATAAAAAAGATTTGAATTCAAACGGCGTGCCCGATATGATTGAAGACATTGCAACACAGATTAATGCGGCTCGCGAATTGTTCAAGGACGTTTTCAAATTTCCCGACCCGCTTGTCTCCGAGCGTTATCCGAATGTCACGTCGATTGAAGTTGACATCGAGCCGAAAGAAAACATGAGTTCATACGGAACTGCTTTCAGCGGCGTGCGAAAAAGTTCAAAGCATGATTCAAATGAACGGGCGTTACATGTCAGCGTTGCGAATACGTTTGACCCGCATAAAGGGCAGACGCCGGCGCACGAATATTTTCATCTGATTCAATACGGCGCGACTTATTTCAGAAACGGCTGGTTTTTGGAGGGAATGGCGCGTTGGTCGCAGGATTCGATTGAAAAAATAAAAAAATATCCCGTTGACAAAAATATTTCTTGGAAGTTGCGGAGCGATTCTGCGGCAAAAAAAATTTTCCAAATCAAATACAGCGCGGCGGAGCAGTTATGGTATCCTTTGGCTGTGAAAATGAACGACAAGGCGAAAATTCCCGACAAGCTGATTAGGAAATATAAATATGTGGACGGCTCGCCGGTTTTTGAAGACAATGTAATTTACGGGGCAAATGTCATGCGAAAAGTGATTGAGAAAATGAAATCGAAAGAAAATCTTGCGGCAGAAGAATTCGGCGGCGTGGCGAAGTGGCGTAAAGACGGACAACGCGACGACCAAAACAATAAATACATTTGGAACAGCGTCCGCGAAGTTTATAATTCCAAAAAATAACGGGGCGTTGAAGTCATGACGAATTTTAAAACCGTTGCGGGCGGAGAAATTTTTTCTGCGATTTATGAAGTCAACAAGTCAAAATTTTTGGCGCATGTCAAGCACGTTGAGACGGAAGAGGAAGCCCGCGACTTCGTGTTGATGATTCGGAAAAAATATTTTGACGCGACGCATAATTGTTCGGCTTGGATATTGGGCGAGCGCGGCGACAAACAAAAATCAAACGACGACGGCGAGCCGGGCGGCACGGCGGGCAATCCGATTTTGGAGACGATTAAGAAAAACGATTTGACAAATTGCGCAGTTGTTGTCACGCGATATTTCGGCGGGATAAAACTCGGCGCGGGCGGTTTAATCAGAGCTTATTCGCACACCGCCGCGCTCGGAATTGCCAATTCAAAAATTGTACAGATGACTTTGTTCAAAAGAATTTCGCTGACGCTCGAATACAATTTCTTGGCGACTGTCGAAAATTATTTGCGCAACAAAAAAATCCGCGTCGCAAATTCAGATTATGCCGAACTTGTGACGCTGGAAATTTTACTGTTGCCCGCACAGGCAAAAAATTTTTTTATCGAAATGAACGATTTGACGGCGGCAAATTTTTTGTATGAGGAACTTGGAGAAATTTTATTGCCCGTCGAAATTAAGTGATTAAAATTAAAGCTTAGGGAAAATAGCGGGTAACGAAGGCACGAGCGCACAGTTAGAGATGGAAAGATTGAAAGTAAAGCGATTCGTAATTCTTAATGAAAGAAATTTGTAGCGGTTGGTGAAGACACGGGCGCAGGAAAATCAATTAGCAATGCGTAATTCGTAATGAAAAAAAATTACAACGGGTAGTTGAGAAGCAGAAGGGGCGGCATGGAAGCCGCCCCTCGCGCCGCGTTTGAACAGGATGTTCAAGCGGCGACGCCCCTGCGAGGTGCCCTTTCTTTTGCAACTTTTCTTTGGGCATGCAAAGAAAAGTTGATCCTATAAACAAAATATTTTTAAACGCAACGGAGTTGACGAGTAGCCGAGATGGTTTTGCGCAGTCCACTTTAGAAAAAAGGGGATGAAAGCCGCAAATTTTTTTGTTCGTCGAAATTAATTGCCCGCGATAAGTTTATCTGTTATTATTAAAAAAATTTCCATCGAGAGGAAGCGATTTTATGAAAGTCAGAAAAGCAGTAATCCCCGCCGCAGGACTCGGCACAAGATTTTTGCCCGCGACAAAATCACAACCGAAAGAAATGTTGCCGATTGTCGACAAGCCGACGATTCAATACATAATCGAAGAAGCGGCGGCGGCGGGCGTTGAAGATATAATCGTCGTCACAGGCAGAAACAAACGTTCGATTGAAGATCATTTCGACCGCTCGATTGAATTGGAATTGGAGCTTGAGAAATCGGGCAAGGAAGAAATTTTGCGGATGGTAAAAGCAATTCCCGCAATCGCCAACATTCATTTTATTCGCCAGAAACAACCGCTCGGTCTCGGTCACGCTGTCTTGACGGCAAGTCATTTTATCGGCGACGAACCTTTTGCGGTTTTGCTCGGAGACGATGTCGTCATTTCCAAAAAGCCCGTCCTTCAACAAATGGTCGAGGTTTTCAATGAGTACAAAACTTCGATTTTGGGCGTGCAGGAAGTTGCGGAAGAAGTCGTTCACAAATACGGCATTGTCGAATGCAAACACGTAGAGGACGGAATTTACAAGGTTAAAGATTTGATAGAAAAACCTGCGCGGGAAGAAGCACCGAGTCGAATTGCGATTTTGGGACGATACATTTTGACGCCGACAATTTTTTCTTACCTTGAAACTCAAGAGCCGGGCGCGGGTGGAGAAATTCAGTTGACGGACGGACTCAAACGGCTTGCCAAAAACGAGGCAATGTACGCTTACATTTTCAACGGGCATCGTTACGACGTGGGAACCAAAATGGGATTCTTGCAGGCGAATATCGAATGCGCCTTGCGCAACCCCGAAATCAGAGACGATTTGAAAAAATATCTCGATGCTCTTCATGAAAATATGGAGACAATGCTTGACTATGATTAAGCTGATAAAAAATAAAAATCGCGGCGGGGAAGTCGATACTTCGGCTTATTCCTTCGCCGCAACGGAAAATATTCGCAACCTGCATAAGTCGCTGAAAGTTTATAACGAGACGCCGCTTATCGAGCTGAAAAATTTTAAGGGTGTTCGTTCGGTTTTTGTTAAAGATGAGTCTCAACGCTTCGGGCTCAAAGCTTTTAAAGGGCTCGGCGGAGTTTGGGCGATTTATGCAGTTATCAGCCGCGAACTCGGTTTGGAAAATCCTTCGCTTGAGGAAATTTTAAATCGCCGCGAAAAACTTTCCGAAATGACTTTCATAACGACGACGGACGGAAATCACGGCAAGGGCGTAAGTTGGGCGGCAAAAATTTTCGGTTGTAAATCTTATGTTTTCATGCCGAAAGGAACCGTCGAAGTTCGGGCGCAGGCAATTCGCGACGCAGGCTCGGCAACGGTTGAAATTACAAATATGAATTACGATGACTGCGTAAAATTTACGGCGGAGCTTGCCGCGAAAAATCATTGGCATTTGATTCAAGACACGTCTTGGGACGGTTATGAAGAAATTCCCGCGCAGATTATGCTCGGCTATTCGACATTAGCTTATGAGGCGTTGAGACAGATGAATTATCTTCGACCGACGCATATTTTTTTGCAAGCGGGCGTAGGCTCAATGGCGGGCGCGATAGCCGCAGTTTTCGCCGAGGTTTTCAAAGAAAATCCGCCGCGAATTACAATCGTCGAGCCGGTTGAGGTTGCCTGTTTTTATGAGACAATGAAAATCGGCGACGGAAAAATTCATTCTGCGACGGGAAATTTTCAAACGATGATGGCGGGTTTGAATTGCGCGACGCCTTGCGAGCTTGCTTGGAAAATTTTGCGAAGATACTCCGCCGACTCTGCCGCCATTTCGGACGACGTTGCCTCCGAAGCCATGCGCGAACTTGCACGACAAAAAATTATTTCGGGCGAATCGGGCTGTGCAGGTTTTGCTTTGGCGAATGCCGCCCTTGATTCACCCGAAATGCGCCGCGAACTAGAGCTTGACGCGGACTCAATTATTTTTGTCATAAACACGGAGGGCGACACCGACCCCGAAAATTACAAAAAGCAAATTCATTCCTAATTCCTAATTCTTAATTCCTAATTGAAAAGGAGGCATTACCATGAAGGCTTTAAAACTTTTTCTTCTCCTGCCGATAATCGCGCTGTGTTTCGGTTGCGGCGGAGAAAAATCAGCCAACCAAGCAACGCGCTTCGGCACGGGCGGCACAGGCGGCATGTATTACGCTTACGGCTCCGAGTTGGCAAAAATGATTCAAGCGGAAGATTCAAGTCACGCGCTCGACGTGAAAACGACTGCAGGTTCAGCCGCCAACCTCAGACTTCTGCGCGAACAATTTCTGGATCTCGCGATAGTTCAGAGCGACACACTTTCCAACGCGGTCAACGGGCGGGGAATTTTCGCGGCGGCAGGTCCGGGCGTCGGTTATGCGGCAGTCGCAGGGCTTTACACGGAAGCTTGTCAAATAATCGTTGACAAAAATTCGGGCATAACGGAAGTTGGAGATTTGGTCGGCAAAAAAGTTTCTGTCGGCGAAAGAGAATCGGGCGTTTTGCAAAATGCCGAACAAATTTTGATGTCGCACGGCTTGACTTTCGAGATGCTTGAAGTAAGTTATTTATCCTTCGCTGATTCGGCGGCGGCACTTGAGCGCGGAGAAATTGACGCATTTTTTGTCACGGCGGGCGCACCTACGGCGGCAGTTGCCGAGCTTGCAACAAAAAAAGAAATTCAAATCCTTTCAATCGCTCCCGACATTCAAAGCAATATGATGAGGCTTTATAAAGGTTATACACGTTGCACAATTCCCGCGAACACTTACGCGGGGCAGACGGAAGAAATTTCTACAATCGGCGTCAAGGCGGTTTTGGTTGCGAGCACCGATTTAAAAGAAGACGAAGTCACTTATCTTACAGAATTTATTTTTAAGAATGCCGAAAACCTTCCGCACAATACGACGGACAAATTAACCAATGAATACGCCGTTCAAGATATTCCTGCGAGTTTCCATGCGGGCGCGGCGAAATTTTATGAATCTCAAGGCGTCAAGGTAAATGTCTACAGCGGCGCATCGAGCGAGTCCGTCAAAGCGAGTCAAGATTAAAATTTAATTAGGAATTAGGAATGAGAAATTAATAATGAAGGCAACCCAATTCCTAATTCATAATTCCTAATTCCTAATTGCAGAGGGGAAGTGACTTTATGTATACGTTGGAATTTAACATGTATCAAACATTGGCGGTTGCGGTTGTCATGCTTTATGTCGGCACCCTGCTTAAACGGCGCATTCAATTTCTCGAAACTTTTTGTATCCCGTCGCCTGTTGTGGGCGGTCTGCTCTTCGCCATTGTCAGTTGTATCCTTTATGTTTCAGGAATTATCGGTTTTGCATTCGACGAGACATTGAAAACGGTTTGCATGGTTGCATTTTTTACGTCCGTCGGTTTCCAAGCGAACGTAAAAGTTTTGAAGAGCGGCGGAACTGCTCTGCTGATTTTTTTGGGCTGTGTCTGTGCGCTGATTTTTGCGCAAAACTTTTTGGCAGTCGCCTTATCGGGCATTTTGAATATCAGCCCGTTTATCGGACTTTGCACAGGTTCAATTTCAATGGTCGGCGGGCACGGCACGGCGGGAGCTTTCGGTCCTGTTTTGGAAGACTTGGGGCTTGTCGGAGCAACGACGCTTTGCACGGCGGCGGCGACTTTCGGCTTGGTTGCAGGATCATTGATGGGCGGTCCTTTGGGCAGAAGATTAATTCTCGGAAAAGATTTATTGAAAACTGCAGTTAAAGCAGACGAAACTCCGCTTGTCGAAGAAGAAAAGAAACATGAACGCTCGGTGAGCATGTACGCGCCCGCCGCCTATCAGCTGGCGTTGGCAATGGGGCTCGGCACGGTTGTTTCAATGCTTTTGTCGGAAACGGGCATGACTTTTCCGATTTATATCGGCGCAATGATTGTCGCGGCGATTATGAGAAATTACAGCGAGTTCACGGGAAGTTTTACGGTTCACATCGGCGAGATAAACGACATAGGCGGCATTTGCCTTTCGCTGTTTTTGGGAATCGCAATGATAACTTTGAAACTGTGGCAGTTGGCTGAACTTGCCTTGCCGCTCGTGGTACTTTTGGTCGGGCAGACACTTTTAATGTTCTTGTTCGCGTATCTGGTAATTTTCAACGTGCTTGGCAGAGATTATGACGCGGCAATTTTATCGGCGGGCTCTTGCGGCTTCGGCATGGGCGCGACGCCAAACGCAATGGCTAACATGCAAGTTCTTACCGCGAAATTTGCTCCGTCAGTCAAAGCGTATATCTTGGTTCCGATTGTCGGTTCCATGTTCGCCGATTTTATCAACAGCTTGACGATAACATTTTTCATAAACTTTATCTGAAGAACGATAATTTTTGAGTTTATACCCGGCGCACAGCTGAAGATAGAAAGATCATAAGATGGAAAGATTGAAAGTACTTTTCATCTTGCCATCTGTCCATCTTTCCATCTAATTCCGGGCGCAACAAAAGAAAGTTGAAGCCCCCCACATTTTTTATAAACTTTATTTGAGGAAGGAAGTCTTAAAAATTGTTTGACAGAGGAATGACCAACGAACAATTCAATTCGCATTTGGAGACGTTGGCAAAACTTATCGAAAAAACGGCAACTAGCGTTGAGGAAGCCGCGCAGATTGTCCGTGACGCAAAACTTTCCACAGCAAGCGAAGAGCATACGGAATCGACGTTCAGTTTTGTGGCGGAAAATCTTGCGTTGCCGGAAGTTCACGTTGACGAAAAAATTATGGAGAAAATCGAAGAGCACAAAGACTTCTGAAAATTTTTTCCAACAAAAAAATCCCCTGCGTAAAACTGCGCGGGGGATAATTTTTTTCAGATTTTAATTTTGCCGACGAGTTCGCGGATATTTTTTAAGCCGCAACTCCGCAAATAATTTTCCAAATCGTCCGCGATTTTCATTGTGATTGACGGCTCGGAGAAATTCGCCGTGCCTATTGCGACTGCCGAAGCTCCCGCCAAAAAAAATTCTGCCGCATCACTCGCAGAGCGAATCCCGCCCATGCCGATTATCGGAATTTTAACGGCATTGGCAGTTTGCCAAACCATTCTCAACGCGACGGGTTTAATCGCGCCGCCCGATAAACCGCCCGTAATATTTCCGAGCGTCGGTCGCCATGTGTGAATATTTATTTCCATGCCCATCAAAGTATTTATCAGCGAAAGACAATCCGCGCCCGCCGCCTCGACTGCCCGCGCAATTTTAGTTATATCCGTGACGTTCGGGCTGAGTTTGACGATAACGGGCTTGCCTGTAGAATTTTTTGCCGCACTCGTGACTTTAGCGGCTTGTTTTTCGTCTGTACCGAAAATAATTCCGCCGTCCTTGACGTTCGGACAGGAAATATTTAACTCAATCGCCGCCACGCCGTCAACGTCAAGGAGTTTTGAAAGCTTGCCGTAATCTTCGACGTTCGAACCGCTTACATTTACGATAACATTCATTTTATTTTTTATTCGCGGCAAAATCTCCGACAAAAATTTTTCGACGCCGGGATTTTCCAAGCCGATACAATTCAGCATTCCCGAAGGAGTTTCCGTGATTCGGACGCCGTCATTGCCCCTGCGCGACTTGAGAGTAATGCATTTAACCATAACGCCGCCGAGCCGCGACAAGTCAACGAAGTTTTCAAATTCCTCGCCGAAACCGAATGTCCCCGAAGCCGCAAAAATCGGAGTCGGCAATTTCATTCCGCAAAGTTCGGTTTGCAAAAGATTTTCCGCGCAGGTTAAACTTTTGAAAGTTCGCGGCATGAAATTTTTCCCGTAACGATTGTCGAGCCATTGCACAAAGTCAAAAAGATTTTTCAAACACTGCTCCGCCTCTTGCGCCGAAAATTCTTTTTCGTTGTGAATTGCCTCGTTGCCCGCCTTGCGACAGTAATGAAGTTTATCCGCCAAATTTTTTCCGACTGCCCGTTCAAAGGACGGCTTTGAAATTAAATCAAACAAATTGTCACTCGCGCCCGAAATTTTTTTGTCATTGGAGTAAACCCATTTAATCGCCGCGTCAAGAGCCGTCCGCACAAGTTTAACGCAGGAGTCATAAGAATTTTGAAAAGCCTTTTCCGCGTCAACGCAATCTTTTGAAAACGAACGATATTCGGGCTTGTCGTTGAGAAATGCAAAATTATTCATGCGGCTCACCTCCGAAAATTTTTTGCGCGTCAAAAACGGGTTCGTCCTTGCAAACTTTTTTTCTGCCGTCGAAAGTATTAATCACCGCGTCGAGAGCCGTCCGCACAAGTTTAACGCAAGAATCATAAGAATTTTGAAAAGCCTTTTCCGCGTCAACGCAATCTTTTGAAAACGAAC
>CALFJC010000141.1 GCA_937877655.1 uncultured Selenomonadales bacterium | reverse complement strand
TTTTTGCAACTTTTTCTTTGGGCGCAGCAAAGAAAAAGTTGATCCTAAACACAAATTTAAATTAGAAACTCAAACAAAATGAGAAGCCGAGATGGTTTTGCGAATCCACTTTAGAAAAAAGGGGATTTTCAAAGCACATCGGCGAAGTGCGGGCGCAATTTCTTGAAACACCACGCCCCGACAATCATAACCGCCGCCGTTAAAAGCCAAAAATAAATCGTCAAATGCAAATGCTCCCAAAACCATTCCTTGTAAATAAAACTCTGTCGATAACCCTCAACCAGATAATACGCAGGATTTAATTTCAAAAAAAATTGGAACTGCGCGGGTATCATGTTCAAATTCCAGAAAATCGGCGTGCCCCAAAAGCCGAATTGCAAAATCATCGCAATAAATTGCCCGACATCGCGCAAAAAAACCGTCAGCGAACTCGTCAGCCAAGAAATTCCCAGCGATAAACAGATCATTGCGAAGAGATAATAAATTATTTGCAGATTGTAAATCGAAATTGAGTAGCCGTAAGCCGCAAACATTGCAAACAGGACGATTATAAAAAAAATATGCACGACCAACGCCGACATAATTTTAACAATCGGCAGAAGTTCAACGCGAAAAACAATTTTTTTTACCAAAAATGAGCTCTCAATTATCGAATACGTCGCACTTTGAATGCTCTCGCTCAAAAAAAACCACGGAAACATTCCGCAGACGAGCCACAAGATGAACGGAAAATTATTCACGGGCATTGATTTAAATCCGATTTGAAACACGAACCAAAAAATAAAAACCGTGACTGTCGGCTGAATAAACGCCCATAAAATCCCCAAATAAGAACTTACATAACGCTGTTTGAAGTCGCGGCGCGTCATTTGCCACAAAAGATTCCGATTAACAATGATGTCGCGAATCAAGCCGAGCAAACTCTTAAAAATTTTTATCATTCGCCAAGTTCCTTTCGAGCTTGCTGTTGAAGTTCGTAAAGTTTACTCATCGCCTCAATCGGCGTCAAGCTCGGCACGTCCAAAGCCAATAAATCTTTTATGCCCTGCGCAATAAATAATCCCGGCGATTGCGGGGAATTTTTTTTGTTCAAAACGGGACGGACGGGCTCCGCATTTTCCATTGACTTTAAAATTTCTTCGGCGCGTTTCATGACAGATTTCGGCAAGCCCGCCAGCTTCGCAACTTGTATTCCGTAAGATTTATCGGCTCCGCCCGGCTTTATTCGCCGCAAAAAAATTATATCGCTCCCGCGCTCCTTCACCGCCACACAAAAATTTTCTATTCGCGAAGAAGTCTCCGCCAAATCGGTTAATTCGTGATAATGTGTGGCGAAAAGAGTTTTGGCGCGAATTTTTTTGTCAATGTACTCGATAACTGCGCGGGCAATGCTCATTCCGTCAAAAGTGGACGTGCCGCGCCCGACTTCGTCAAGAATAATCAAACTTCGCTCGGTTGCAAATTTCAAAATCTGCGCAACCTCATTCATTTCAACCATAAAAGTAGATTGCCCGCTGATAATGTCGTCGCCCGCGCCGATTCTGGTAAAAATTCTGTCGACAGGCGAAATATTCGCTCGCAAGGCAGGTATGAAACTCCCCGCCTGCGTCATCAAAGTTAAAAGCGCAACTTGCCGCATGTAAGTCGATTTGCCCGCCATATTCGGTCCCGTGATAATCATCATCGCATGATTCGGAGAAATTTTCGTGTCGTTCGGGACAAAAAGACTGCTCGTCAAAATTCTTTCAACCAAAGGATGCCGCCCGTCGCGAATTTCAATTTTCCCATCGATATTTAAATCCGGACGCGAATAATTGTAAACCTGCGCGGCTTCGGCAAAGCTCGCGATAACATCAATCAGCGCGATTCTTTTTGCGGTATCCTGAATTTGCTTCAGACGACTTTTAATCCTGTCGCGGACTTCGCAGAAAAGATTGTATTCAAGATTTGTCATTTTGTTCTGCGCGCCGAGCATTTTTATTTCAAAATCTTTCAATTCGGGCGTGATATACCTTTCGGCATTAACCAAAGTTTGCTTGCGAATGTAATTATCGGGAACAAGACTCGCGCCGCTTTTGCCGACTTCGATATAATAACCGAAAATTTTGTTGAAACTGACTTTTAAAGCGCGAATGCCCGTCCGTTTTTTCTCCTGCTCTTCAAAATCCTGCAGAAAAGCACTGTTATCCGAAGAAATGCGGCGAAGTTCATCAAGTTCCTCGTTGTAGCCGCCGCAAATAATCCCGCCGTCGCGAAAAGAAGTTGCGGCGTTTTCATTTATGGCTTTGTCGATTAAAGTTGCCTCGTCGGAAAAATCTCCGAGCCCGTCTCGGCAAGCTTTTAAAATATCGCTCGTGACTCCGTCGAGAGTTTTGGAAATTGTCGGCAGAGCAAACATTGAAATTTTCAACGCGGTTAAATCGCGGGCATTGGCAGAGCCGAGTTCAATTTTTGTCATAAGGCGTTCAAAGTCATGAATATTTTTCAAAGCCTCGCGCAGATTTTTCCGCATGGAAAAGTTTTTGAAAAGCTCCTCGACCGCGTCAAGCCGTCTGTTAATCGCGGCAACGTCGAAGAGCGGACTTTCCAACCAACGCCGCAATAATCTGTTGCCGAGCGGAGTTTTTGTAAAATCCAACACGGCAAAGAGAGTATCTTTTTTGGAGCCGTCGCGCAGATTTCGGACGACTTCAAGATTTTTTAAAGCCGTCGCGTCCAAAATCAATCGGCTGGTTGAATCAAGGCGCGTGAGTTTGGAAAGATGATTTAAATCCGTGCGAACGGTCTTGTGAATGTACTGCAAAAGATTTTCGACGGCTGACGCGGCAATTTCCGACGCGGGCAAATCGCTTTCGCTGAAATGTTCGGCGGAGAAATTTTTTTCGGAAGAATTTTCGTCCTCAAAATTCGTGAAGGAGCATTTTTCCAATTTAAGTTCCGCAAAATTTTTCAGCCGCTTAAGAAAAGTCGGCTCGCCCGCGATTAAAATTTCATGCGGATTCAAGCGATAAAGTTCGTCGAAAAGATTTTGTTCGCGATTGTCGCCGCCGTAAAGCGAATAAAAAATTTCGCCCGTCGAAACGTCCGCGCCCGCCAGAGAAATTTCCTTATCGCCCTCCAAAATCAGCGCAAGATAATTGTTGGCGGCTTCCGTCAAAGAATCGTCGGTAAAAATCGTGCCGGGCGTGACAATTTTTGTCAAAGCGCGTTCGGTTAAGCCTTTAGCCTTCGGGTCGCCGATTTGGTCGACAATCGCCACGCGAAAACCTTTTGCAACCAACTTTTCCAAATAGCCGTCGACCGCAACAGCCGGCACGCCGCACATCGGGACGCCTTGCCGCTGCGTCAAAGTCAATCCGAGTTCTTCGGAAGCTTTTACGGCGTCGTCGTTAAACATTTCAAAAAAATCTCCGAGCCTGAAGAATAAAAATTCATTCGGGTGTTGCGATTTCTGCGCCTGATATTGTTCCATCATTGGCGTTAAATTTTTTTCGTTCAAGTCCTCACCTCTGAAAGTTTTTTTCAATCGCAGTTTAACAACCGATTTTATTTCCGTCAATCGCAACTTGCTTTGCCACGCGACAAATTTTTTTAGATGTGTTATAATATTTACATAAATTTTAAGGGAGGAGAAAATCTTGAAAAAGGACGAATTTGAAGTTGAAGTTTTGGAGAAGGATAATTACGCGGAAAAATATTCCGAGAGTAATTTCTTCGACAAAGTCAAAAGTACCGCTAAGAGCGCGGGGCTCCGCCTTATTTATGAGGCGTTGCAACTTTTCTACGTCACGGAAAATCCGAATTGCCCGCTGAAAATTAAGGCGGCGATTTTTGCGGCATTGGGATATTTTATCTCGCCGCTCGATGCAATTCCCGACTTCACACCTTTTGTCGGCTACACGGACGACGCCGGCGCGATTGCCCTTGCGTTGTTTTTGGCGCAAATTTACATTGATGACGAGGTTAAGCGCAAGGCACAGAATAAAATCGCGGATCTTTTCGGAGAAAATGTTCTCAAGGATTTGAACATTCCCATGCCGTAAAACTTTTTATTTGCAAATTTTTCGAGCGCGGACTAATGTCTGTGCTCTTTTACGTTGAAATCTGCGCGGAGGTGTAAACATGAACGAAAAATTTTTTGAACAGCCGCTTGAAAATTATTTGCGGACAGAACTCATAGCGAAAATTAAATCTCTGCTTGAAGAACGCATTAAAAAACACATTGAAAAAGAACGCAAAAGAATGCCACGACGTTCGATAAGAGAGCGGCGCAAGCTTCAATCTTTTTCTTTGACGTATGCCGCATTAATTTCATTTGCGGATATAGATTTTGAAGACTTGCACGAGGAAACCAAGGGCGAAACTTTTTCCGAAATGTTGATGCGACTGATTGAAGAGAGCGGCGAAAAAAATTCTGCGATTTACACCCGCGCCAATATCGACCGCCGCCACTTTTCCAAAATCGCCAAGCACAAAGATTATAAACCCAGCAAACAAACCGTCCTTGCCTTCGCGCTTGCGCTGAAACTCGACTTTGACCAAACGCAAAAACTTCTTGCCGCCGCCGGCTACATTCTTAACAAAAGCATTTTGAGCGACTTGATTGTTTCGTTTTTCATTGAGTATAAAATTTTCGACGTAGATTCAGCCAACCAAGCTCTTTACAAATATAATCAGCCCTTGCTCGGCGGCTGAAAAATTTTTTAATTTGTCGCTTGCGAAGTGACATATTGCGAAGAGTTTTGTTGTATATTTGCCTCAACAAAAAGGAGGCAGATTAAAATGGAAAATCTTACGGAAATAGTTTTTATCCTCGACCGCAGCGGCTCGATGGCGGGCTTGGAGAGCGACACAATCGGCGGTTTTAACGCAATGATTAAAAAGCAACAAGCCGAAATCGAAGGCAACGCCCTTGTTTCGACGGTTCTTTTCGATCACGAATCGATTGTTTTGCATGACAGAGTTCCGCTCGCCGAAATTCAACCGCTTACCGATGAAGATTATCAAGTTCGCGGGACAACTGCTTTGCTCGACGCAATCGGCGACGCCGTCAAGCACATCAAAAATATTCACAAGTACGCCCGCGAAGAAGACGTGCCGCAAAAAACTTTGTTCGTCATCACGACCGACGGAATGGAAAATGCCAGCGAACGTTTCAGCTACAACGAAATTAAAAAACTCATTGAACAGCAGAAGGAAACGGGTTGGGAATTTATTTTCATGGGCGCGAACATTGACGCCGTCGAAGTCGCGAGCCATATCGGCATAAGTGCCAACCGCGCAGTGAATTATCATGCCGACAGCGAAGGCACTCAAGAAGTTTACGGAGCCGTCAGCAATTTCGCTATGGCTTTTGCCGCGCCGTCTTTCCTCAGAGCTTCCAAAGATAACTCTTGGCGCAAATCTATCGACAAAGATTTTGAGAGTCGGAAGAAAAATCGCAGATAATTTTTTGTCAAGGCAAAAAAAATTACCCTCCGAGTTTGGAGGGTTTTTTTAATTTCGGCGAATCATTTTCGCGTAAAAAAATCCGTCGGTGTTGGTGACGTGCGGCAAAAGAGTTTTCATTTCGGCAAGCTCAAAATTTTCGTGCGTTGCCAGAAATTTTTCGACAACCTCTTGATTTTCGCGCCGAAGAATAGTGCAAGTGCTGTAAAGCAAAGTTCCGCCGGGTTTGAGAGTTTCAGCCGCGCCGTCCAAAATTTTTTCCTGAAGGGCGGGCAATTTGTTAATTTCGTCAAGCTTTTTTTTCCAACGGAGATCCGCCTTTCTGCGCAGGACGCCCAAGCCCGAACATGGCGCATCAACCAAAACTTTATCAGCCTGCGCGGGAAATTTTTTGCCGATATTTCGGGCGTCAATCGCCGTCGGTTCGATAATTTCTATTCCGAGCCGCTCGGCGTTTTGTCTGATGTGTTTAAGTTTTTTTTCGTGAATGTCGGCGGCGATAATTTTTCCGCGATTTTGCATGAGTTCGGCAAGATGAGTAGCCTTGCCGCCCGGAGCCGCGCAACAATCAATGACAAATTCGCCCGCCACAGGATTTAAAATTCGCGCCGCCGTCATGGAGCTTTCGTCTTGAACTTGGCAAAGCCCTGCGCGGAGTAATTGAAATTCATCAAGTGCGCCGTGACTTTTGCAAATAATTCCTTCGGGCGCGAGCGTTGACGCTTCGGCTTTTATCCCGAAAGTTTTCAGCGCGTCCAAAACATTTTCGCGAGTGGTTTTTAAAAAGTTCACGCGCAGACAAAGCGGCGGGTCGGTGTTGTCGAAGAGCAAAATTTTTTTCGTTACGTCAAGCCCGAATTCTTCCGCAAAAAGTTTCACGAGCCACGCGGGATGAAAAGTTCTCAACGCCAATGAATTTATGTCGTCGCCCGTCGGCAATTCCGATTTATGCGGTTTTCTGACTGCCGAGCGCAAAACTCCGTTCACGAATTTTGACGCGCCGATTCCGCAAAATGTTTTCGACAGTTCGACTGATTCATTAACCGCCGCCGAGTTCGGAACTCTGCTTAAGAAAAAAATTTGATAAAAGCCAATGCGCAGGACGGCTAAAATTTTTTTGTCGACTTCGGCAAGCGGGCGATTGAGATATTTTGAAATTTTCCAATCAAGTGATTCGCCCGTTTTAACCGTGCCGTAAACCAACTCTGTACAAAATTTTCTGTCGAGATCGGAAAAATTTTCCTTCCGCAAAATCTGCGCGAGTTCGACGTTAGCCCATGCTCCGTTCGTCACGACGTTATAAAGAATTTTCGTCGCCGCCATTCTGACTGTATCCAAAAATTTTCCTCCTAATCAATCCGCAAAACTTTGAAGTCACCGACTGCCGCAATAATTTTTTCGTCCTCGACTTCGTTATTTCTGTCCATGAAAACTTCGATAAAATTTTTTTCGGGACGATAAATCGCATTTGTCACGCCGTCAAGATTTTTCAGCGCAGTTGCAATTTCCTTTTGCGCACCCATATTCGCGTCAACGTAAAGAACTTTGTAATCAAGCCGCTCAATCTTGAAAATCACGGGGCGCGTGCCGTCATTGCAACAGGCAATCATCATGTGTTCGTCATTCGTCCAGCCGCGCATAATCGAGCCGCCCTGCAACGCCGTATAAACATAGCGGCTGAAACAATCCCAAGCCTCCGAGCAATGCGCACCTTTACCCTGCGTCCAAAAAGTATCTTCGTCGCCGTAACGCTCGAAAATATATTCCGCGCCGACTTCGTAAAAAGGACACGCGCCCGACTTCGGATCTTCAAGATATTTTTCCTGCAGATCGTTGAAAACTTTTTTGTCAATGACTGTCATTTTGCATTTGTATTGCATTTCGTTCATTCTCCCAAAATGAAAACAAGTTGTAATTTTTAAAAGCTGTGTTATAATCTGGTCGTGCAGTTTTGAAATTTTTCTTTGAAACATTTTGCTCATTGCTGAACGGCAGGCGGTCTAATACAAAGAAGCCCCCGGAAAGGGGGTGAAGCTAATGTTTAAGATTATCGTCAGGGTTACGATCCTCGTGCCGATAATCCTCTTGGCACTTAGCAAAACAGCCGCCTAAGCTTTCCCACAGCTGACAGCGACCAAAATTTTTATCCGTTACCTAAACATATTTTGGGGGCAGACCGTCTATGAGCACCGTCCTGTCAGCGCAGGACGATTTTTTTTGCCTTTCAAATTATAATCACCGCATAAAAAAATGTCAAACGAAAAGCTCGGAAGCGAAACTTCAAAAAAAAATTTGTTGCGCACTCTCTTAAACAAACAAACCCCACTTATTCGGCAAAGTTCCTTCGCGCTGATAATAACGAAAAATTTCTACGCAGAGATATTTTGCGATAAAATCTACTCCGTTCGGAAAAAATTTCCAAGCGTGACTGCAATTTTCAATCTGAACTTCGCCCGAATCAATCAGTTCTTCAAAAGGAACTTCCTGCAAAATGATTTTCGTGAACTTCTTGCGCCGCCCGCTCGGCATACGTCGAAATTTCTCGCGACGTTCGGGCTCAATCAACGAACTTTTTTTAATCATAATCAGCCCGTCAAAAATTTTCTCGCGATCCTCAAAACTCAGATTGTAAGAAAAATATTCATAGAGAACAAAGTTTTCATCCTCCGCAACTTTTCGACAACCGCCGCCATAACCCAAACTCATAAAAATAACTCCGTGACAAAAACAACAGAGCAACATAAAAGCGCAACTTTGAAAAGACTTGCGCCGAACCATGCCGCCAAAATTCCCGCAACAAATGCCAGCCCGCCCGAAATTTGCGACTGCGTGGCGTCGATTATCGCGGGGAATGTCATAACCGCCAGCGTCACATACGGCACATAATGCAGGAAGGAGCGGATTGTTACATTTTTTATCTCGCCGCGAATCAAAGTCAGCGGCAAAATTTTTATCGCCAAAGTCACCGCGCTTGCAACCAAAATGTAAATGTTAATGTCATGCGTCATTATCGTTCTCCTTGACGGGGAAAAGAATCGCCGCCGCGCCCGCAATTAAAATCGTCAAAATAATCGTCCTGTTGCCCGCCGAGATTTCGGGGAAAAAAATTTCGGCAAGAAAACTCAAAAGAAAACTCACGACGACCGCGCCCAAAATAATTTTTTCTTTCCGCGCAGGCGGAATAATCACGGCAAGAAACATTCCGTAAAGCGCAACACTCAACGCACTTACCGCCGCTTCAGAAAAAAAATACCACGCGACAATTCCGCAAGCCGTGCCCAACGACCAGCCCGGCAAGGCAATCAACATTGCGCCGTAATTGTAAAAAGGATTCAGCCAACGTCCGCTCCGAGCGATTGATATTCCAAAAATTTCGTCCGTAACGTCGAAACCGACAAAAATTCTGTGGTAAAACGGCGTATCGGGCGAAAATTTTTGACTCAAAACCGTACTCATCAAAATGTAGCGGGCATTGGCAATGAATGTAAGCAATGCAATTTCAAAGTAAGGCGCGTCCGAGCCGATAACCGTGAACGCAGCGTATTCGCCCGCCGAAGCATTGTTCAGCAGACTGATAACAAAACCTTGCAACGGACTCAGCCCGACATATTTTGCGACAATGCCGAGCGAAAAGCCCACGACAAAATATCCCAAACCAATCGGCGTACCGTCTCTGAAACCTTCAATCAACGCCTGCCGATTTTCATTCGTCATAAAAAACTAAACCGTCCTTTTCCAACCGAGACCTTAAAGCGCGCATAAATTTTTTTCCGGGATCGGGTTTTTTCGCGTAATAGTCCGGAACATTTTCAATGAAAAGCCCGCTCGCCCGTGCCGCGTCCTGCTGATAATGCCCGAAAACATATTTTATCGTCGGATATTTTTCGTGCAAATATTTTATCAGCCGAACATTCGCCTTTAATTGCGCCTTGGTCAAATCCTCTCGCCCGTCGTAGCCGCCGACATTTTCAATCCCTATCGCGCAATGATTGTAGCCGATTGCATGTCGCGCAAATTTTGTTTCGGGCATGAGCCGCCAAATCGTTCCGTCGCGGTCAACTATGAATTGAGACGCAACATTTAATCTTCCTTCGTCGTCAGGCATTTCTTCCGCGTAAAAATATCTCCAAACCGATTCGAGAGTACCAAACGCCGTCCAGTGCACAACGACTGCTTGCGGAACTATTTCGCGGCAAATTTTCCCGTAATGTTTAAGCGTGTATTCATCAACCAATTCATCGCGGTGCGCCGTCCACAAGATAAAGTTGTCAACAAAAATTTTTTCTTCGGCGAAGGCTGACGAATTTATTAAAAGAATCGCCGCGCAGATTATAAAAAATTTTTTCATTACCAAAATCCTTTATCGATACATATCCATAACGCGCCCGACATAATTTTTCGTCTCGGAGTAGGGCGGAATACCGCCGTAACGTTTAACCGCGCCGGGACCTGCATTGTAAGCCGCGACCGCCAAAGGAACATTGCCGTCAAAAGTGTCGAGCATTTGCTTGAGATATTTCGTGCCGCCCGCAATGTTTTCGTTAGTGTCGTAGGGATTGACGCCGAGCCCCGCCGCCGTTTCGGGCATGAGTTGCATAACGCCGATTGCTCCGACCGAAGAAATTTCATCTTGATTCATGTCTGATTCGGCAATGGCAATGGCTTTGACGAGTTGCGGATCAACGCCGTAATTTTCAGCCGCTTGCTCGATCAAATCTTCGACAGAAAAATTTTCGGCATTAAAAGTTTCGGCGGGCTGAATCTGCGCGGTTTGCTGTTGATTTATGTATTCGACAATGCCTTTGACAACTTGCGGATCAACGCCGTATTCATAAGCCGCCTGCATGATTAAATCTTCGACGGGAATAACTTCCGCATTTTTGCCGAGATAATTATCCTCAAAAATTTTGTCTTCGCGATTCGGAATTTCAAGTTCGGTGTCGGGAACTTCGACGCGCTCAATTTTTTGAGGAAATTGTTGCGGCTGATTAATTTTTCCCGGCAATGCTTCTTCGCCCGGTAAATGTTTCTGCGCGGGCTCGACAGATTTTTTCTCGGCGGGCGGAGTTTGATTTGTCTCAACTTTTTCCGCCTCGCGAAGAGCTTGCGCAACTTTTGCGGAATTCGCCGCATCATTTTCATTGACGGGCTTATTTACGGCGGGCAATTTCTGAACGTCGGCGACCGCTTCAGTCGGCTTGACCGTAAATTTTGCCTGCTTTGCAATTTCACGTTCTAAAGTCGTTTGAAAATCGCCGCCGACTCCGATCATGCCGATTTTTTCTTCAATCTCGGCAACGCGCCGTCTGATTTGATCTATTCGCTTCGTCATTTCGACGCGTTCTATTCCTTGAATCTCAATCAAAATTTTTCGTCTCCCTTCAAAAAATTAATTTGAAACCAGCAATGCGCAGCGTTGCGTACAACCGCGGTTAGAAAATTTAAATTGTCGAGCGGCAAGGCGCGTCAGCTGGATGCAACGTCACGTTGCCGCGCTCTATTCCTTGAATCTCAATCAAAATTTTTCATCGCCTTTCAAAAAATTATCGATTCGGAAATGCGCACAGGTCGCCTTTCGTTATTCGTAAACTTCTTCAACGCCGACAATCTCAAGCCAATTTCTCTGCGGCGGCACACACAAAACATTTACCGAGCCGGCTTCGCCGAAAACATTTTCGGTATTGCGGAAATAATTTTCGGGATTGTAAAAAGGCGGCGTATGAGGATAAATTTTATAATCGTGCTCGCGAATCCAATTAAGCAACGGAATTCTTTTCGCGCCGGCATTTGCTTCGGCATAAATTATCGGGTGAAATTTTTTTATGAGATTTTCCGCGCCCATCAAAACTTTAAGTTCCATGCCTTCAACGTCGAGTTTAATAAAATCACAGCGTTTGAGATTAAAAGAATCCAGCGTTACAACTTCAACGACTTCGCCGACGGAATAATTTTTTTCCATAGACAAGGCACTGAAATTATTTTCCTTTGAAGGATCAAGCACAGGAACTTTCACCGTGCCCGATTCGTCTGAAAGACATTTCTGAAGGCATTGAACGTTGGTTAAGTTGTTAATCGCGATATTGCCCGCCAGAAGTTGAAAAGCCAATCTTTGCGGTTCAAAAGCAAATACCGTGCCGCTTTCTCCGGCAAGTTGCGCCAAGTGAACGGTATGCGCTCCGATATTCGCGCCGCCCTCAATTACCCAATCGCCCTCCGCGATAAGCATGTCAAAAAGTTCCGCCTCGCCTTGAGAATATTCGCCGTAAAGTTTCAAGGATTTTCCGACATACAAATCCATTTGATTGTAAATAATTTTCCCGTAGCGAAAATCATGACAGATATTAAAATTGCCCAAATCAATTTCTCCTTATGTGAAGTTGCAAGCCGATTTCGTCCAAAAATTTTTGCTCCTCCAAAAGTGCCGCCTCGTTATATTCCCTCAAACGTTTTTCCTTAAGCTGTTCAATGCTCTTTAAGTAAGTCATGATCTTCATCAAAGCTTTTAATTTCTGTTGCTTGTCCTGCGTCGCCTTCAAAATAACTTGCTGTTGCTGTTCGATTTGTTCGCGCTTCCAATTAAAAAACTGGTTGTAAAGCATGATTCTGCCGATTGTAATTTTTTTGCCCTCGCCCGTCAAAGCCGCAAATTCTTCCTGAACTTCCTGCAATTCGCGCATCAAAATTTGAAGTTTTTCGCGACATTCCTCAAGATAGCGCGACGCCTCCGCAAATTTCATCTCGGCATCATCTTTTTTGCGCCTCGTGACTTTCAACAGCGTTTCGAGTTGGAATTTAAATTTTTTCATGTCACTTACCCGAAATCTTCATCAGCTTTTTCTTCGTAACGTCGTAAGTATCGACTTCAAAAATTCCTTGACAGAGAAATTCGTTAATCGAATCAATCTTGTTAATCGCTTCGTCAATGCGCTTGCTCGATCCTTTGACATATGCTCCGATATGAATTAAATCTTCGGCGTCCTTGTAAACCGCCATCAAAGCCCGCAACCTCTGCGCGGCTTGCAAATGTTCCGGCGAAACAACTTCATTCATAACGCGGCTGACAGAACCCAAAATATCAATCGCGGGATAATGATTCTGCGCGGCAATGCTCCTGCTTAAAACAATGTGCCCGTCAAGAATCGAACGGACGGCGTCCGCAATGGGCTCGTTCATATCGTCTCCGTCAACCAAAACCGTATAAATTCCCGTGATTGATCCTTTGTCGGAAGTGCCTGCGCGTTCCAAAAGTTTAGGCAAAAGCGCGAAGACCGAAGGCGTATAACCTCTGGTTGCGGGCGGCTCGCCGATTGTCAAACCGACTTCGCGTTGCGCCATTGCAAAGCGCGTAACAGAATCCATCATCAAAATAACTTTGTGCCCTTGATCTCGAAAATATTCCGCGATAGCCGTTGCCGTCAATGCTCCTTTGATTCTGACCAGCGCAGGTTGATCACTTGTGGCAACAACGACGACAGATCTTTTCAAACCCGCCTCGCCCAAATCGCGCTCGATAAAATCTCGGACTTCGCGCCCGCGTTCGCCGACAAGCCCGATAACGCTTATATCCGCTTCGGTATTTCTGGCTATCATTGAAAGGAGCGTAGATTTTCCGACGCCCGAACCCGCCATAATTCCGATACGTTGTCCGTCGCCCATTGTTATAAGCCCGTCAACTGCGCGGACGCCGACATAAAGATTTTGAGTGATTCGCGGTCTTGTCAAAGGATGCGGCGGCGGAGCCTGCAAGGGATATTGTTTCGTCGAAAGAATGGGACTGAGCCCGTCCATAGGATTTCCCAAGCCGTCAAGCACGCGCCCCAAAAGTTCTTCGCCGACTCTGACTTGTAAAGTTTTCTGCGCGGCTACAACTTCGCAACCGGGACCGACGCCCTGCATTTCGCCAATCGGCATCAACATTACAAAGCCTTCGCGAAAACCGACAACTTCGGCGGGAATGGGCGGCGTGTTCGGAAATTTCGACGAGATATAACAAAGTTCTCCGACGCTGACGGCGGGACCTTGCGTCTCGATAACCAGCCCGACAACTTGCGTAACTTTGCCCGTCAATTTTATCGTGTTGCACTCGTCGATTGCGATTTTGAGTTTCTGCAGGTTAATATCGTTTTTAATTTTACTCATCGTAATTTACCGAAGGCGCAACCGAATTTATGTACTCCAAAAGATTATCTTTGGCTCTTATGGGGCTTTGCATTTTCGTTGTCAAGCCGTTCTTGCGAAGTTCGCGATAAGCCAATTTCTTTCTTGACTCGCCTTCATATTTTGCAAGGGCGGTGATTTTGATATAAAAATCGGAAATGCCGCCGTCGCCGTGTTCAAATTCGGAGTCATCAATTTCTTTCGTCGCCTCGTAAGAAGCTCTTACGGCAAGAACTTTGCATTTCCAGCCGACAGCTTGGACGGGCGAACTTTCATAAATGTAAACGATCTCTCCGACCGCAATATTTTTAAGCGGCGTGCTCTGCGCCCAAAAAATTGTTTTGAGATTTTCAAGGGCTCTGTCAATTTCGTAATGATATTTGCTGTTTTTGTTTACGTTTGCCGGCAAAAGCCATGTGTTCATAATTTACTCCCTCCAATTTATAAAATCCAAACCTTCGACGCGTCCGAAATGCCGCGTGTTCGACGTGACGAGTGTGCAACCGTTAACGATTGAAATTGCCGCAATGTAAATGTCGTTGTCTTCAATATTTTGTCCCTTGCGAAGCTGAATGTAAATGTCAATGGCTTTTTCTATGGCGTCCATATCCAAAGAAAGATGCTCGGCATCTCTGTAAAGGAAATGAAACGCCAAAAGTTTCTGCGTCTTGCCCGCCGCCTTCAAGCCGCGAACGATTTCATAGTAAACGATTGACGGAATGAACAAGCGATCGTTATTCTCTTCAGCTACTTTAAAGTGGCACATGACCGAAGGTTCGCCGCGCAGAATGTCGCTTACAACATTTGAATCCAAACAATAATTAGCCATAAAGTGCCGCCTTTCTCGCCTCTTCTTCCTCCATATATTTGCCGAGTGCGTCTTTTTCTTCTTGCGTGAGCAATTCGGACATTGCCTTTAAAGCTTCGTAAGTATCATGCTTGGGTTTTGATTTTTCCGCTGCCTTGAGGATTTCGTTATTCCTTATGGCTTCGACTTCGATACGCAAGGCATCAATGTCGCCCTGCATTTTTGTAAGCATGGCTAAAATTTTTTCTTCGTTGGACATGATAAATCGCCTCCTATTTGTTCATGACACTTTGGATGGCACTTTTCATAAGCGCGATTTGCGTTGAAAGGCGGGCGTCCACTCCGCCGTTCGGAGTTTCAATGACGCAATCGCCGGGCTTAAGTGCTTCGTCCGAAATAATTTCGATAATCGCCGTGCCGTCCGAAAGCATGGATTGAAATTCGCTTCGAGCCATCAAAACCAAATCATAACTGTAGGGCTCGACGTGAACTTTAATTTGTTTTTGGTCGCGAACATGTTTTATCGCCTCGCGCACGACGGGCAAAATAACTTGCGGCACGCTGAGAAAATGTTGCGGCAAAATTTTTTCTATCGCTATCATAACGACAT
Source organism: uncultured Selenomonadales bacterium (assembly GCA_937877655.1). Lineage (GTDB taxonomy): Bacteria > Bacillota > Negativicutes > Selenomonadales > Selenomonadaceae > Quinella. Next base: position 6,377 of record CALFJC010000141.1, on the reverse strand, counting down.
TGGCAATTTCGTCTTCCGCCCGAATAAAATATTCCGAAGTCTGCTCTTTGGCGTCTTGAATTGTTTTCTGCGCCTTCGCATTCGCCTCTTTTACCGTGTCGGCTAAATCTTTTTCAATCTTTTTTTTGCCGTCCTTGATGCCCTGTTCCTTACCTTCTTTATAACCTTCGTCATAGCCGTCCTTTTGAACTTTTTCCAAAAGCTGTTCCGCCGATTGCCGAGTTTCTTCGACGATTTTTTCCGCCTCTTTATGCGCCGTTTCAAGAGTTTCTTGCGCTTGCTTTTCCAACTTTTGCGCTTGAGATTTAATTTCTTCGGCTTGCGATTTAATTTCTTGTGCCGTTTTCTCCGCCGCCTTTTTTATTTCTTCTGCCTGAGATTTAATTTCTTCGGCTTGTGATTTTATTTCCTGCGCTTCATCCCGCGCAGATTTTTTAATCTCTTCGGCTTGCGATTTAATTTCTTGCGCTTCGAGTAAAGTTTTTTCGGCAAGTTGTTCCTTGCGCTCGATTTCCTCTATCTCGGCGAAAACCTTATCCAAAACGTCTTGCGGTATGCCGCTTTTGAAGGCGGGCTCCGGTTCGGGCTCTTCCTCAACTTTTTCGGGTTCGATTTCCTCTGCAGGTTTTTCTTCCGATTTTTCTTCCTTTGGTCTTGCACCGATTATCACGGGCTCGCCGACCGTCATATAGCGCACAATGTTTTTATACAAAAAAACACCTCCAAACAGATTTAGGCGAAAGAACGGGCGCACAGGACGTGCGCCCGCCGGCAACGAAAACAGGATGTTTTCTTTGCCGGGCAAACGCCCTTTTCTTTTGCTTACTTTTCTTTTGGGCGAACAAAAGAAAAGTAAGAAGAGATCACACAAACATTCCTTCGCCCTGTCCGCGAACAATGACAATTTCGCCTCTGTCTTCAAGCGTCCGAATTATGTTGACGATCTTTGTCTGCGCCTCTTCAACGTCGCGAATCTTGACGGGACCCATATAAGAAATTTCTTCGCGCAACATGTCGGCGGCGCGCTTGGACATGTTTTTATAAATTTTCGCCGTGACATCTTCATTTGTCGCCTTCATCGCCAACGCCAGTTCTTTTGTATCGACTTCGCGCACAACCAACTGCACCGAACGATCATCAAGCAAAATAATATCTTCAAAGACGAACATAAGCTGTTTGATTTCTTCGGCAAGTTCGGGATTGTCGACTTCGAGCGATTCGATAATTGCACGCTCCGTCGAACGGTCTACGCGGTTCAAAATTTCTACGACAGTGGGAACGCCGCCCGCAATGGTAAAATCTTGTGTCGACAGGGACGATAATTTTTTCTCCAAAACTTTTTCGACTTCGCGAATAACGTCGGGCGAAGTCCTGTCCATCAACGCAATTCTTTTCGCAACGTCGGCTTGCGCGTCAACGGAAAGTCCGCTCATGACAATTCCCGCTTGGTCGGGCGAAAGATAAGCCATAACCAACGCGATTGTCTGTGGGTGTTCGTTTTGCAGGAAGTTCAAAAGCTGTGAAGGATCTGTTTTACGCAAAAACTCGAACGGACGAACTTGCAAACTCGTTGTAAGTTTTTTGAGAATCTCGCCCGCCTTTTCCGCGCCGAGAGCTTTTTCCAAAGCACTTTGCGCAAATTCAACGCCGCCCGTCGAAATATAATCGTTCGCCTGCATCAGCTGATAAAATTCGCTGATGATCTGATTTTTTTTCTCGATGCTGACTTGCCTGTTGTTTGCAATGTCAAGCGTGATAGTTTCAATTTCGTCCTCGTCCATGTGCGGAAAAACTTTTGCGGCGCAGTCGCTTCCGAGAGCGATAAAAAGAATCGCCGCCTTTTCGTGCGCACTCATGGGCTTGGGATCGCTGTACATATCCATTGTCGGATCTAACGGCATATAATCTCCTCCAATCAATAAAAAAGGGAAAAGGGACAAGGGATAAGGGATAAGATTTTTCCCTGTTCCCGTTTCCCGTTTCCCTTAAAAAATTTATTCGTCTGCGATAATCCACATTTTTATAAGCCAAGCAACTTCTTCCGGTTTTTCTTCGATAAGTTTCAAGATGGCTTCCTTTTCTGTAAGCTGTTTTCTTTCTTCGGGCGTAAGGTTGTCATCTTCTTCAAGATCATTTTCTTCAGCCGAAACTCCGCTTGCTTTGTTGGCGGCGGCAATTACGGCGTTGGCTTCTTCGGCGGCGGCAGCCTGCGCGGCGGCTATTTGTCGCTCTTCTTCAATGCGTTTAGCTTCTTCTTCGGCGCGTTTGGCTTCTTCTTCGGCACGTCGAGCTTCTTCTTCGGCGCGTCGTTTTTCTTCTTCCTGACGCCGTTTTTCTTCGCGAGCTTTTCTTTCCGCCTCAAGTTGCGCCTCGATAGCCGCCTGACGCTCTTTGCGTTTTTTCCAGCGATACATGAGGAACCCGCCTAAAATTAATGCCGCAAGTAAAATCATAGCCGCAATCTCCGTGTAAAAAATTCTGTCTTTGCGTAATTGTTCAAGCCGCGCTTCTTCCGCCAAACGATCTTTCAAATCGGTATTGAAGGGCATCGGCTCGACCGATATTGTGTCGCCGCGATCTTCGTTAATTCCTGCCGCCGAACTCACTGCGCGAAGGAGTCCTTCCTGCTGAAGTTCGGTTATCTCGTCGCTGACCAAAACGGCAACGGTAAGGCGACGAATTGAGCCCGGCGACGCTATGATTTTTTGATTCTCTTCATTGATCTCATAATTCCGCGTGGATTCTTTGCGCTCGTATTCGGCATTGGCATTGCTCTCTTCGGCGACATAACCGGGAATATTGCCTTGAATTCCTGCGGCACCGCCGGGAGAATTCGATTCGCCGCTGTAGTTTTCGGTTATCTCCTGTTGACTGCGAATAATGCCCGAATCATCAACGACGGGCGTAAAAGTTTGTCGGTCAATGGATCTGTCGTCAAAGTCCAACTCGACGCTGACTCTCACGAAGGCATTTCCAATGCCGAGCGTTTTATCGAGCATGGTTTGAACATTTTGCTGAATATGATCGCGAACTTTTTTCGTCATTTCAATTTGATTCAGCGTCCGCAAATTCATCTGCTGTTCTTTTTCCAGCTCGTCATCTTCGTTTTTGTTGAGGATATTGCCCTGCTCGTCAATGATCGTGATATTTTCGGGCGCGAGTCCCTGTACGCTGTGACTTACCAAATTTACAATGCCCTTGACTTCCGGCTTTGTCAATTCCGTCCCGGGTTTCAACATGAGAAGGATTGATGCCGTTGCGGGCTTTTCATTTTTTTTGTAGAGGCTGTCCTCCGGCAAAACGATATGAACACGTGCTTTATCGACACTGCCCAAATGTTCGATTGTGCGGGTTAATTCCCCTTGAAGTGCCTGAAGATAATTTATTTTGTTTTGAAACTCGGTGACGCCCAATTTGCTGTCGTCGAAGAGTTCAAAACCTTTGTTGCCGCGAGGCAGTCCCGCCGACGCCAATTCAAGTCTCAATTCATGAACTTGAGTAGCGGGCACAAGGATCGTCGCGCCTTTTTTATCTTCAACCAAATCATAGGGAACGCCGATTTCTTTAAGATTGTTCACAACGTCGCCGGCGTCTTTCGTCTCCAAATTGGTATACAGCGGCACATAATCGGGCTTACTGCCGTACCAGAAACTGATTCCGATAAATAAGAGCACAAGGAAAATCAAGCCGCCGATAAAGGCATATTTGCGCCTCCTGTCGAATCGGTTCCACAGTTCACGGAGCCGCTCTCTCCAATTCGCCAATAAACTCAGTCCTTTCGGTCAATTAGGAATTATGAATTAGGAATTAGGAATTTTTTCATTCCTCATTCCTAATTCCGCATTCCTAATTATTCCTACACTTGCATGCGCATGATTTCCTGATATGCTGCCGTCGCACGGTTCCGCAATTGGAGAGTCAATTGGAGTGCGATCTCCGCTTTTTGGGCGGCAACCACCACTTGAGAAACATCTTCTATTCTGCCCGTTGCGAGTGCTTCGTTCATTCTTTCCGATTCAAGCTCAAGTTCGTTTACTTTTTTCAATGAGTCGGACAAATATTCTCCGAAACTTTTAACGGGCTCTTCAACCTTTTGTTCGCCGATATGACTTTTTGCGCTCATTTGTACAGGCGTCATTTCCAAAGGCGTTATTTCCATACCTTCACCTTCCGTTCAATCCGAGATTAAATTTCTGTCGCTTATTTTCCGATTTCCAATGCTTTGGTTATCATGGTTTTGGCGGCGTTAATGGCGGTTGAATTCGCCTCATAAGCGCGTTGCGCGGTTATCATGTCGATCATTTCGCTGACGATATTGACGTTCGGTTTCTCAACATAGCCGTCTGCATTGGCGTCGGGGTGACCGGGATCATAAACGAGCGGTCCGGGTTGATCGTCTTCTTCAATGGCGACTGCGCGGACGCCTTCGGAAGTTTGGCGGCTCATGCCGACTGCGCGCATCAATGTTTGTTCAAAACTTTTCGGCTCACGTTCTCTCGGTTCAAAGACGACGTAGCGACGATGATAAGCTCCGCCGCGTTCGGTGCGAGTCGTATTAGAGTTGGCGATATTGTTTGAAATAACGTCCATCCTCAATCGCTCGGCAGTCAAGCCCGAAGCCGAAGCATCAATTCCCAAAAACATTCCCATTATCTTTTCCTCATTCCTTGTTAGCTTATAGCTTATAGCTGATAGAATTTTCCCTATAACCTATAACCTATAACCTATAACCTATCATTGTCCGTTGCTGGTTATGGAGGCTTTCAAGCGGCTGACATGCCCGCCAAACTCCGTGACAAGCGCATTGTAATAAAGTTGATTCTTCGCCAGAGTCGCCATCTCAATGTCAATGTCAACGTTGTTGTCATCAACGCGCATAACAGTCGAGTTGTCTTGCAAAATTGTCGGCTCGGCTCTGAACTCAAGCGGCACAAAGGGCAAATGTTTTTCGTGCGTCCTTGCCATTTTCAATTTCCCATCCGATTCTTCGCCGTAAATTTCTCGCGCCAGCAATTCCTCAAATTCTACATTCGACTTCCTGAAATTCGGCGTATTGACGTTTGCGAGATTGTTCGCGATAACTTCCTGCCGAATATTCGCCGCCGTCATGGCTCGCGGCAGGTAATTAAAATTCGACGAGTTAAATATTTGTTCAAGCACGCCCGTTTCACTCACCTTTCTCCGTTTTGCGTTTACCAATAAAATTTCTGAAAAAATTCTTTAGCGATTGTACAACATAAAAATTTTTTCTTCAACCTTGCGAATAAAAATTGTCAATAATCTTTTCAACGCAGTTTATAATTCCCCTTTCAACTTTGATAAAAAATTTTTCCGAGAAAAAATCATTGACAAAATCTTTTGCCTTGACTTATTGTTGACGTGAAATTTTTTTTCGGAGGAGGATTCACGATGAGAAAAATTTTGGCGATTGACATAGGCGGCACTTTTATTAAACATGCCGTCATGAAAGGCACGCGCTCTTTTAAAATCTCCGCGCAGAATAAAATTCCTACGCCCAAAGAAAGTCACGAAGAATTTTTGAAAGCACTTGCCGACATTTTCAACGCTCAAGAGGAAGTGGAAGGGATTGCGGTTTCAATGCCCGGGCTTATCGACACTTTTAAAGGCGTTTGCATTTCCAGCGGAGCTTTGGAATTCAGCAGCGGACATTTTATCGCCGAAGAATTGCAAGCGATGTGCGGCGTCCCCGTCACTGTCGAAAATGATGCAAATTGCGCGGCTCTCGCCGAAATTAAATCGGGCAGTCTCGTTGGAATAAAAGATGCTTTTGTTTTGGTTTTCGGAACGGGAATTGGCGGCGCACTCGTTCGCAACGGAGAACTTTATCGCGGAGCACATTTTTGCGCGGGCGAAGTTTCTTTCATGCCGAAAAATATTTACGGCTCGGCTGTCGAGGAAAATTTTTGCGGCTATGAATTCGGCGCGTTGGGTTTGCAAAGAAGTTGCGCGGAAATTTTGAACATGCCGCCCGAAGAAGTTACGGGCGAAATGATTTTTGATTTGATTGAAGAAAATGATGACGACATGCTTGACGCGCTTTATAAATTTGCGCACGGCGTCGCGATGATTATTTTCAATCTGCAAATAATTTATGATCCCCAAAAATTTGCGATTGGCGGCGGGATAAGTGCAAGGCAGAGTTTTATTGATGCCGTCCAAGATAAAATTGATGAGATCTGCGCGGACGCTCCCGAATATTTACCGCATCCTGAAGTTGTCGCCTGCAAGCATCGCAACGAAGCAAATTTATTCGGTGCCTTGTACCGCTATTTGAAAAAGTAGCGGGTTCTCCCCCTTTTTTCAAAAAGTGGAAGGATTTACAACTTTTCTTTTGCTGCGCCCAAAAGAAAAGTTGC
>CALFJC010000140.1 GCA_937877655.1 uncultured Selenomonadales bacterium | reverse complement strand
CCGCGCAGGTTATCAAATATCGTTTTTCGCCCGAAATTATCGAGGCGTTTTTAAGGATTAAGTGGTGGGATTGGAATCTTGACAAGCTCAACGAAAACTTTAAGTATTTTAACGACGTGGAGAAATTTATTTCTCTGCATGACAAGGAGTTAAATTCATGAAAAAAATTTTAAGCGCGTTGCTGTTCGTATGGCTGTTTTTATTCGCGCAGATTGTTTCGGCGGCGGATATTGACTCGGCAACCGAAGCGGCAAAAAATATTTCGGCGAAGTATTACGCCAAAGCAAAGGAGCGCGCCTTTGAATTTGCGGAGCTGAGAACTTACAGCGATCACGGAACACATCACGCGGCACTTGTCGCCGTAAAATCGCAGGAGGCGGCGGACGCCGTCGAGTGCGCAGATTTGGGCAATCCTTTTTACTCTTCGATTGACAGATTGGAATTGCAAGTCGCGGCGATTATGCATGATACCGGCATGGACGGCGGCATTTTCAAAACTTATACCGACGGCAACGCGCTCCGAAAAGATCATTCGTTGAATTCGGCGATTCATGTTTTGGAAAACCGCGAGGCTCTGGCGGCTTTGGGCGTCAACGTCGATAAAATTGCGCTTGACTGCATGGGGCACAGTAAAAGTTGTTCGGGCGTTCGCAATTTGACAAGCCACGAGCAATGGACAGATTGTTTCAATCGCATTGATGCCGCCGTTGCTCTTTACAATGAAAAATATCCCGCCGCGCAGATTTACTTTGACAAATCGGCTTGGACGACGGGCGAAACTTATCAAAAACCTTCCGAAAAAAATTCCAAGCAACTCGTCGAGATTTACAATTTCAATCGTGAGGAATTGGCGCGAAGTGCGGCGGTTATCGCGGCGTTGAGAATCGGCGACGCCAACAGAGAAGCGGCGCAATTTCCTTACACGCAAGGCGGCGAGAGTATCGAAGTTGATTTTGATTCTTATGTTTCTCCCGCCAAAAATTGGCTCGCCGAAATTCAGCAGGCGAAAATTTTTATCGTCAACGACAATGGCGACAAAACTTCTCTGTTGAGCGGCATTGACAAAAACGGTTTTGGGCGAATGTACATGTCGGGCGAAGGCAATTTGTCCATGAGTTGCGAATACAATTCCAAGACCGGAAATCTGCGCGAAGTTTTTAAAATTTTTCACGGCAAAAGTTTTCCGCTGTCAACGCAAAATTGCATGGAGGAGCGGCTCGGCGAACTCGATACAATGAAAAAATTTCCCGTCGAAGCGCATGTTCAAATCGTCGGCGATTATTCCAAGCAGGACAAGAAAAAAATTTCTCGCATGTACAATCGCTGGTGTCGCGACGCCGGGCGTAAGCATCAATTCCCTGTGACTTTTGAATTTATTAAGGAGTGATTTTGTGGCGTATAAAGCTTTAATCTTCGGCACGGAAGAAGTTATCGATAAAACAATGCCGCTTTACAAACGCGAAGTTTCACGCGGAACTTTTGAGATTGTCGGTAAAGGTTTTTTTGAAGATAACGCTGTTCGTTACGTTTGCGGCGAAGATAAACCGGCGGCGGAAGATAATTTGCCCGAATTTGACTTTGCGATAGTTTCTTCCAAAAGAGATCTTTATCAGCGAATTAAATTCTTGGAAGCGCAAGGCATTCCGCATGATAAAATAATTGACGGGCGAGTTTTTCAAATGCCCGCTTTGGATTTCCCGCGATTTTTGAAAGAAGGCATTGCGTATGGAGTTTTGGAACCAAGTAATTTCGACGCCAATTCCCGCATGATTTATCCTAAAGTTTATAAAACCAAAAACGGGAAAATAACTTTGTCGCTGGACATAAAAAGTTACATAAGGAAAAACAGCGTTCTTGAGGGCAGCGGCTCCATCTCTTTAGGAAAATTTTCTTCCTTTGCAACGAATATATTTTTCAGTCTCGGACAAAATATGAGTCACAATTATCTTAATGTAGGCACGGTTCCTTTAAGCAGTCTTGATTGGAATTTTCCAAAAAATTTTTTCCCGCCAAGAGGTACTTGTAAAATTTTAATCGGATCGGATGTCTGGTGCGGGCGCGGCAGTACTTTCAAATGTACAAATCCCAAAAAGCCGCTGATTATCGGCGACGGCGCGGTTATCGCGTCGGACAGCGTTGTTGTTAAAAGCGTCCCGCCTTATGCCATTGTCGGCGGCAACCCCGCGCAGGTTATCAAGTACAGATTTTCTCCCGAAATTATCGAGGCTCTTTTAAGGATCAAGTGGTGGGATTGGGACATCGAAAAAATCCATGACAACTTCAAATATTTTAATGACGTGGAGAAATTTATTTCTCTGAACGACAAGTGAAGGAGGCTTGCTTATGGCAATGCTGGAGATCAAAGATATAAATGTTTATTACGGGGCGATTCATGCAATAAAGGGAATAAGTCTCTCGGTTGAGGAAGGAGAGATTGTTACATTAATCGGCGCGAACGGCGCGGGCAAATCGACGACGTTAAGGACAATTTCGGGGCTTCTCAAACCAAAAACGGGCGAAATAAATTTTCTCGGAAAAAATATCGCGGGAATGCCGGCGCACAAAATCGTTCGCGAAGGAATTTCGCAAGTGCCCGAAGGCAGACGCATTTTCGCGGAAATGACTGTTCAAGAAAATTTGGAGCTCGGAGCTTTCACGCGCTCCGACAAGGACGAGATCGAAAATGATTTCAAAATGGTTTTCGGACGGTTCCCGCGCCTTGAGGAAAGGAGACTTCAACCGGCAGGAACATTATCGGGCGGCGAACAACAAATGCTCGCAATGGGGCGTGCCCTTATGAGTCGCCCTAAACTTTTGCTCCTTGACGAACCGAGCATGGGGCTCGCGCCGCTTTTGATCAAAGAAATTTTTTCTATCATTATCGACATAAACAAAACGGGTACAACGGTTTTGCTGGTCGAACAAAATGCAAATATGGCGTTGTCAATCGCAAATCGCGCTTACGTTTTGGAGACGGGGCGAATTACAATCAGCGGCGACGCAAAAGAACTCGCCGCCAGCGAAGACATCAGAAAAGCTTACTTGGGAGGTTAAAAATGATTTACGAGAGCAAAATTTTAAATGTGACGGTTCGCAAGCCGAAAATTCATCTCGTGCCCGACGTCGTCTACGCGCAGGTTCCGACATTCGAGAAAATGAATCAACTTTTGCAAATGGATTTGTTGATTCCGCAAGTGCAAAAAAAATTGCCCGCCGTTATTTTCGTGACGGGCGGCGGATTCATTTCGGCAAACAGAGCGCGTATGTTGCAACTAAGAATGCATCTCGCCGAAAAAAATTTTGTCGTTGCGAGTATAAATTATCGCACGGTACCCAATTCAAAATTTCCGCAACCCGTCGAAGACATTAAATCGGCGATAAGATTTTTAAAAGCTTCCGCGCAAAAATTCAACGTTGACGCGGAAAAAATTTTCCTAATCGGAGACAGCGCGGGCGGATATTTGACGGCATTTGCGGCTGTCACCAACGGCGAGAAAACTTTCAACGTCGGAGAAAATCTCGAATACTCAAGCGAAATTGCGGCGGCGGTCGACTTGTACGGCATTTCGGATTTGCGGCAAATCGCGGCAACTTTTCCCGAAGAAGTTCAAAGCCTGTACAACTCGGCGGGAAGTGTGACTGCGCTTTTTGTAAACGGCGTCCCTGCATTCGGCGGAGTCGACGGCGGAATTTTGGCTCATCCCCTTGCGGCGGAGAGAGCCAACCCGATTAATTACATTACAAAAAATTCTGCGCCGATGCTTTTAATGCACGGCACGGAGGACAATATTGTTTCGCCCGCACAAACCGATTTGCTTTTCCAAGCTTTGAAAAATCACGGCGTCGAGGCGGAACGTTATCTTATTCCGAACGCAAATCATTCAGACGATTATTGGCAACAGGATGAAGTTTTCGAGCTAATCACGGAATTTTTGACGGCGCATTTATAAAAAATGGGGTGATTTTATGGAGCGACTACAAAAAATCGACGAAATCAGAGAAATACTGACTGACTTGCGCGAGTTGGGCGCGACGCTTAAAGAAAATTTTTCCGCGCTCGGCAAGCTTATAGACAAGGAAGAATTTCCGAAGAACGATTTTTTGGAAGATGTCGGCGAGAATCTTTCCGATTTAAACAGCGGCATCAACGACTGCTTTGAAATTTACGAGGAACTTTTTCAAGCCGAAAAGCCGCGAACTTTTCCCGAACTGGAGAAAATTTTAAATGCGGAAGAAAAAAAGATCGTCACGGCAAATACCTTCGGGCAAGCAGAAAAATTTTTACTCTTGGTCTCGAAAAATCCCGAAGTCCAAAAATCTTTGGCGAAGTATCAAAAACTTTTAAAACCGCTTCTCGCCAAAAAATCTCGCGACGCCAAAGCCAAAGCGGCTGTCGAGCCCTACGCAAAATTTATCGAAGCAACGACGGAAACAGACTTCGGAAAAAAATTCGCGGTCGGCAAGGAACTCAGCGACTTTTTCGGCAATGATTTTATCGGGCGTGCATTTTTCGGCAACGAATTGAGTTTCAAGGACGAAGAAGAAGATTCTCCGCCCGAAATTGTTGAGGAACTTCCGAGCGAAAAAGTTGACTTTGAAAAAATTCTCCGCGAAAACGACGCGTTTTTATCGATGGAAGCTTTTGATCCTTTCAAAAGTTCTTACAAGATCGAAAATAATTGCCTGAAGGAAATTACAGTCAAAAAGCTCCGCAAAGATTTCAAAGAGCGTTGGTTTTCAAAGGAGACCAAAAACATTTTGATTCGCGCCGCATTGGACAGCTGTTTTTCGATTGAGATGGTTAGTGCGACGGTTAAACTTTCTTCGCCGAGCGATCTTGAAAGTGCCGCAGAAATTTTGCTCAATAAAGGCTACATTCAAAGATACACGCTCGATAAACTCGGCAGTTTTTATACTTCAACGAAGGAATTTTTTGCTTTTCTCAGGAAGGATAACTCGAAGGAATTTTTTAAAATTTTCCCGCCCAAAGCCAAAAGTTTCAAAAGAAAATTCGGAACGACCGTAGATTTTCTCAGCGACAGCATAACCTTTGCTTTTCCGCGAGCGGTTTTTTTGCATCTGCTTTCGATTGAGGCTGCGCATAAAAATAATTTCAACGGCATAACTCTTTTGGCGCAATCTTTTCAAGCGGAGTTTGCGGGCAGGAGAGACAATGATTTGGTTATCGGCTGTTTTTGGGGCGAAGCCAACGAGCGTTTGCATTTTCTGGACGAACTCAAAGAATTTCTTGACGAAAAAGATTTTGATCGCTTGATTGTCACGGGAATTGACGTTCAACACGCAAAAAAAATTCTTGACTCGCTTGAAGAGGCTTTGCCGGAAGAAATTGCGCAAGTTTTGGCGGTTTATCTTTACTCCGTCACGGACGAAAACTTTTATCTCAAAGATTCAACGAAGATAATTTCTCAAGAAAAAATTTGGTCGAGATTTTTGCCGGAAGATGAATCGCCCGATAAAGAATCTCCCAACGAACTTTCCGACGAAGAAAATTTTGAGGATGAAACTTCAGACGAAGAAATTTCCAACGAAGAATTTTCAGCCGAAAAAGAAACTCCCGCCGAAGAAATTTCAACCGAAAAAACTTTTGACAAAAAAACTTCCGAAGAAGAATCGCCCGTTGAAGAAATTTCTGCTGAAGAAACTTTTGACGAGGAAAATTTTCTTGACGAATCGCCCGCCGAAAAACTCAAAGTGTTTAATGAAATGCTTTCAGCCGAAAAATTTTACTGCGCGACGGCTTACGTCAAAGCTTTGAGTTTGCAGGAAGAAATTTACACGCCGCTTTATCGTCAAGCGGCTTACGCGCTCAATGATCCGCTTTTGTCGGCGAGTTACGACTCCGACAAAATAATTTCTCTGTTCAACGAGAGCGAATCGCCCGATGAAAATTTTTTGACGGCGGCGACGTTGCGCACATTTTTTTACAATCACAGGCAATTTGATCACGAAATGAAAATTTTGCATGGGATTGTGAAGAATTTTGAGGTTGTCGAAAATAATTCGCCGCTTGCCGAATTGATTTTTGCGCTGATGAATTTCAAGGAGGCGGCGAAGAACGGCGCGGATTATTACGCCGATTATCGCGTTAAAGATCGTTCGAAGACGGAAAAAAGAATTGCCAAGCTCCGCCAAGAGGCAAAAACTTTTCTCGACAGGATTAAAAATTTCAAGGAGAAGGCGAACAATCCGCGTTTCATTGAGACGAAAAAAGTTCTCTTCAACGGAAGCGATTTGACAGATTATCTCGAACACGCGGCGGAAGATACTTTTGATGAAGAAACTTTGCCTTCGCTGAAAAATTATTTGCTGGAGACTTTTATTCGCGAAGGAGAAAATTTGGGCGTCGAAAATATTGACGTGTTCAAATTCGACGGGATTATTGACGCGGCTTGGGAAGAAGCGGGCAACAACATTCGCCGCAAAAAAAATATGAACTTGGTCGGCGAACTTCGGAGCAATTTGGCAACTCTCCTTAAAAAGGCGATTGAAATTTTGTGCGAGCGCGTGAATTGTTTTGAGGAAAGTGCGCCGTTGCAATCGGACGCGGGGGCTCTCGAATACAAAAAAATCCGCGCAGGTTTGCTTGACAAAATCGCGAAGGCGCAAAAAATTTTGTCGGAAAATAAAACTGCGGGGAGCGTCGTTTTGATTGAAACTCTGCAGGAAATTGCGGACAAGCTTAACGGGAATTTCGAGCCCGTCCGCCACAAATATTTTTACGCGGATTTTCTGCGCGGAGATAAAGTTCTTTTGGACGAAAATTATTTGCCGAATTTCGGTTTCAACACATTGGACGGGACAAATTCTTCAATCGCCGCAAGAATCGCGGCGCATTTCCGCGCCAAGCTCCCGACTTTTGAGGAGCGCATAAAAAATATTTTCGAGGAGAGAGGTTGGGACTTCGGCACGGCGCAACTTATCGACGCTTACCTTGATGAAGTCGAAGGCAAATCGATTATCGACCAAAACAAATACGAGTTGCAAAAATCGGTTGAGGCGGTGAACATAATCGCGCTTACCGAAAAGAAAAAATTCTTCGGCTTTCTGGAGCTGGCGCAGAGCTACGGGCAATTCGACGCCGCGCCCGAAAATACCAAAGAAAAAATTTTGAAGATCATAGATCGTTGTTTTGAGTTCGCGCAGAAGACAGAGAATCTCGGAATTTTTTTCCGCGTCAAGAAATATTGGGAGAACAAAACAAAAGCCGACGCGGCGAAATATGCTCCGCAGGTTGAAAGGGATTTGGAGATTGGAATTAAAAATTATTGCTTGCGGACGAACGAGCCCGCCGATTCTCCCGCGTTGCAGAAAAGCATTGCGCGAATCAGAAAAATGATCGAGCGGCGAAATTACACGGTGGCGCAGGGGCGAATAAATCATCTCGGCGAAGACATGATTTATTCCGAGCCGTCGGGACAAACTCATCTCCAACGCTTTTTGGAAGATTACAGGGATTATTATGATCGCGTCAGCAAAACCGGCGAGTCTTTGAAAAAATTGGTCGGCAAGAATCAAAAATTTTCAAAGGCGGAAACGTCCAAAGGCATTAAGGGCGGAGAAATTTTGATTGACAACTGGCTTCCGAACGGTTTTCCGCAAAACGGAGATGTCGGCGAAGACAGATTGGAAAAACTTCTCGGCGCGCTCGGTTTCAAAATCGCGGGCATCAAAAAAAGCGGCGCGATTAACAAAGACGCTCTGAATTATTCGGTGAAACTTTTGCCGCCCGGCAACGGTCAAAATTCAAATTACAATCATCCCATTTCGGCTTTCGGCTCCAATGCGGAGATTTACGGCTTCCGCGTGACTTGCCTTTTCGGAACTTACAATGCCGACGGGCTTATAAAAATTTTCAAAGAGATTGGCGACGCGGAAAATACGCTTGTACTTTTGGATTATGCATTGGAATTGCCGACGCGACGTTCATTGGCTCGCAAAATTAAAGCCGAATCAGCCATTACAAAAATTTTCGCCGTCGTCGACAGAGTTTTGATCATGTATCTGATTAAAAATTATGACAAGATGCAGATAAACAAAATGTTGATGGAATTGACGATGCCTTTTGCGCGTTGCCAGCCTTATGTTTTCAATCCGAATGTTCCGATTCCGCCGGAAATTTTTATCGGGCGCGAAAGGGAACTGCGCCGCATTTTGAATTTTGATGATGTCAATATCGTTTACGGCGGTCGCCAGCTCGGAAAAACCGCGCTTCTCAAAATGGCTTGCGCGAGTCTCGACAGAAATGAAAATAATGATCGCGCAGTTTTTGTTGACGTGAATAAATGCGATTGCGCCGCCGCCGCGTTGAAAATCAGTCGGGCACTTCGCGAGAAAAATTTCTTCGACGAAACTTTTTCCGCAACAGATGATTGGACGGAACTTGCTTCCGCGATTAAAAATCGTTTGGCGAGCGACGAGCCGAATAAAATTCCGCACTTCATGCTTGCGCTTGACGAGGCGGACGATTTCATAAAAAATTGTCGCGAGATTGATTTCAAACCCGTCCTTGAATTGATTGACATTCAGCAACAGCCGCACAACGGCAGCCGTTTTAAATTCGTTATGGCGGGTCTTCGCGACGTTGTTCGTTTTTACAGGGAAGATTCTCTCGGCAACAACAATCAATTTGCAAAATTGCCTTCGCTGACTGTCAAGCCGTTTGATTTGGAAGATGCAAGCAAATTGCTTAAGGAGCCGCTCCGTTATCTCGGACTTTATTTTTCCGATGACGAAAATTCCGACTCGTTGGCGATGATGATTTTGGAGACGACAAATTATTTTCCCGGCTTGATTCAACTTTATTGCGCGAAATTGATTGAGGCACTTTCAAAGGCGGATTATGCTTCTTACAGCGAAACCGATTCGCCCGTTTACGAAATTAAGGAGGAGCATATTCAAAGCGTGCTCGGCGAAGAGAGTTTCAACGAGGAGATAAAAAATAAAGTCAACATGACTTTGCGTTTGGGCGACGACAAATTTTATTACGTCATTGCGCATTTGATGGCGTGGCGTTATCACAATGACGAAACGGTTGAAAGTTATTCGGCGGAAGATATTTTGAGTACGGCGGAAGAATTCGGGCTGGAACATCTTTTGCCGGAAAAAGTCGAGCAGATTGAGGCACTTTTGAAGGAGCTTTGCGATTTGAACATTTTGCGCAGAGTTGATGAGGGGAAATATCTTTTTGTTCGCCACAGATTTTTGAACATGATGGGAACTTCCGAAGAGCTTGAGGCAGAAATAGCGTCGGATTTTTCGAGGAGTTAAGGGATGAACGAAACAAGCGAAATTTGGTGGCGACAAATAACGGGAGCAAGAAAATTTTTGAACAAAACGGCGGAGACATTGGCGGGCGGCAAAAGCGCGGTGATTTGTCTTTCGGAAGAAACGCCGTGGCTTGAAGACATGCGCATAATTCTTCGGGAATTTCTGAACAAAAAATTTGGCGGAATAAAAGCTGTTCACGAGATAAATTCAGCCGAAACGGAGCCCGCGAATTTTATCTTTGAAAATTTTTGCAGTGAAAATGTCAAGGCGGAGTTTATTCCTTTCGGCGCGAAGGCTCGCGTGAAATTTCTTGCCGAACGCAACGACATCACTTTGAACAACACCTGCCTTTGGATTCGCGACGCTTCGGAGTCTCAAGCGGAAAAATGGTTTTCGTTCATTGCCGATTATCATAAATTTCTGCGCGGAAAAAGTAAGGGGATTTTTCTTTTGGAGACGGGCGCGAATTTCGACGTGGCTGACAAGGCGGGCGTTGAAATTTTTTCTTGTGAAAAGGAAATCAGCGACTACGATTGTTTTGCGTTCAATATTTTTATCGCGGCGGAGTTCGGCAAGGGCGACAAATTTATCAAGCGTTATCTTGCCGAGCTGGTCTCGAATTTGACGGGGCTTGACGTTGAACTTGGCGCGGAGTGCATTAAGTGCGGAAATGATTTCTTGAAAAATCCGCGCAGGTTTTTGAAAAATAAATCGCCCGAAGAGATCGAACGGGCAATTTGGCGGACGCAACTGAAATTAATCTTTCCGCTGATAGAAATTTTCCGCCGCGACTTCGTAAAAAAATATGAATCGCTGTTAAAAAAACTTTTGCCCGTCGGATTGAACTCCGGAAAAACAATTTATGCGGCTGACGAAGCCGAATTGGGCGATTTGTATTCGATACTCGGCGGAGAACATTTGCAACAGGAAGATTGGGAAGAATTAAAAGTTCATCGCGACGCAAGAAACAAATTGGCGCACCTTGCAACGTTGTCATTGGAAGAAGTTCAAGCCATTTTCAAATAAAAAAGGAGGTCGGAAAAATGTTTGTGGCATCAAGAATGACGAAGCATCCAATTTCGGTCACGAGCGACGCAACGATTATGCAGGCGGATCGTTTGATGAAAAAAAATAAATTCCACAGAATGCTCGTCGTTGATAACGGAAAATTGGTCGGATATTTCAGCGACAGAGACATTATGCGTGTGGCTCCTTCGCCCGCAACAACTTTATCGAAGTTTGAAATTCGTTCGTTGCTCGATAAACTTACCGTGCGCGACATCATGCACGAAAAAGTTATCACGGTAAACGAAGGCGCAACTCTCGAAGAAGCGGCACTGATTATGTACAATAACAAAGTCGGCGGCTTGCCCGTTGTCTCCGATGTCGGCGCGGTCGTCGGAATCATCACCGCAACCGACATTTTAAAAACTTTTATCAAAGTTATGGGGCTAATCGGCGGAAAAACGCGTTTGACTTTTGAAGTTGATAACAAAATCGGCGTCATGGCGGAGATAACAAAAATTTTCGCGGACAACGGAATAAATATCGACAGTTTCATAACCTGCCGCCACAAAAATAATCGTTATGAACTTGTCGTGCGCCTTGACGACCGCCCGGAAGGTTTTGACGACGTGAAAAAAATTCTTGACGAACGCGGTTATAAAATCGTTCACAGCGTCAAAATCGGATAAAAAATCTGCGCGGAAAAAAAAGAAAGCTTCCGATAAATTCGGAGGCTTTTTTCATTTCCAATTCCTAATTCATAATTCCTAATTCCTAATTAAAAAAATCGGCGGGCAGATTTTTTTTTGTATATGTGATATAATCGCCCAAAAATTTTTTGGAGGAATCCATAGTGAAGAAAAAATTTTTGGCAGTTATCTGCGCGGCGGCTCTTTTTATGACGGGATGCGGCGGCGGAGACACTTCAACGCCCGCGCAAGACAATTCAAAGACGACCGTCGGAGTTATTACCCATTTGAACGCAAGTGAGACCGAATATAACGATCTCATGCAGAAATTGGAGAAAAGTTATCGCCCGTCAAAGGCAAATCTCAGCGCGGAGTACAAATACTTCGACAAAATGAACGATTTGCAACTCGCGCTTGACTCTGAACAAATCGATATGCTCGGTACCTATCAAAACGTCGCAAATTACATGATTCAACGCGCCGATAACAAGGAAATTCTGCCGAGCGAAAAGATTTTGAGTGATTCTTTCTGTTTTGCCGTCCGTTCGGGCGATACAATGCTGAAAGATGACCTCGACAGGGCGATTAAGGCAATGGCAACCGACGGAACGCTTGCAAATTTGTCAAAACAATACATTGTCGAGCTTAAAGACGGCGCGGAGCCGCCGATTGTCCCGATAACGCAAATTGAAGGCGCGGAAACGATAAAAGTTGCCGTAACAGGCGATTTGCCGCCGTTCGATATGATTTTGGCGGACGGCTCGCCCGCAGGTTTTTCAACGGCAGTTTTGGCGGAAGTTTCGCGGAGAATTAACAAAAATATCGAATTAATCAGCGTTGACAGCGGAGCACGCGCAGAAATTTTGTCTTCAAAAGGCGCGGATGTCGTTTTTTGGGTTGCAGTTCCCAAAGACAGCACACTTATTCCCGCAAATATCGATCAACCTGAAGGAATTTCAGTCACTGAACCTTATTATCACGATAATATTGTTCACGTCGGCTTGAAAAAATAAATTTTGGGAGGATTTTTTATGAAGAAAAAAATTTTGGCGGCTATAGCGGCAGGTTTAATCGCTTTCGGCTCGTTTAACGCGGTTGATGCCGCTTCTCGCGAAGAAATTGCCGCTATTAACGTCCAAACCGCCGCAGATTTCCAATTTTGGAACGAAAATTCGCCGACAAAGCAAAAAATTATCGAATTCGTCGAAGATGTAACCAATCCTTACAGCGAAAACTTCATTCCGCCCGAAGACAGAATTGCAACTTTCGACATGGACGGAACTTTTTACTGCGAAACCGCGCCGATTTATTTTCAAGAGGCTATGTTCCTGCACCGCGTCCTTGAAGATAAAAATTACACCGCGCCGAAAAAATTATACGATCTTGCCAAAAAAATTCGCCCAAAAGTCTACGCAAAACAAAAATTGACGCCCGCCGAGAGCAAATCTTACTTTGAAGGGCT
Organism: uncultured Selenomonadales bacterium; assembly: GCA_937877655.1. Classification (GTDB taxonomy): domain Bacteria; phylum Bacillota; class Negativicutes; order Selenomonadales; family Selenomonadaceae; genus Quinella. The sequence goes on along the minus strand of CALFJC010000140.1, from coordinate 21,230 downwards.
TACAAAAGCTTATGAAGGCATGACTGACGAAGAATATCGCGCTTACGTCCGCAATTTCATGCAAGATAACGAGACCGGCTTGACAAATTTAAAGCGCGGCGAGGCTTTTTATCTGCCGATGGTCGAAATTATTTCTTATCTGACGAATAACGGCTTCAACGTCTACATTGATTCGGCTTGCGGCGCAAGTACCACCCGCGAACTCGTCAACGGCGTCATTCCCATTCAATTTGACAGGATTGTTGCTTCAGATTTCAATTACACGTCAACAAATATGGGTAAAGATGATCCGCACGACCATTTTTTCGACAGACATAAGGAAAAAATCGTTATTTCGGGCAAACCGCTCCATGATAACGCAAAAACCATAAAAATCTTCTCCATTCTTAACCAAATCGGCAAAAAACCCGTGCTTGCCTTCGGAAATTCGGGCGGAGACAGCGGAATGCTCGAATACACTTTGCAAAACAATAAATATCGCTCCGAATCGTTCTTTGTTATCTGCGACGATACCGAACGCGAACTCGGCAACCCTGCGCGGGCAAAAAAAGATACAGAATTGGCTCTCAAGCGCGGTTGGAACCCGATTTCCATGCGCGACGAGTTCAAAACCATTTACGGCGACAATGTTAAGCGCGCTGACTGAATTTTGATAAAAAAATTAGGGCTTGGCTCTGAAAATCGGAGTTCAGCCCGTTTTTTATTTCTTATTGGTAAGGTTTTAAAGTGTCGATAAGTCTTTAATCGAAAAAATCCCGCCGCTTACGTAGTTAGACGAGATTTTTTCAACAGGACAGATTTTTTTTGCCAAGTTTATTGGCGGGAACATTATAAAAAAAAAAATGGACTGTCAACTGTTCAAAATAAAAAATTTTTCATGATTAGAGGAGATTTTTATTGCCTTTATCTTCGCAACGAGTTTAAAACAATTTACGGCGATGATTTTAAGCGCATAAACTGAATTTTGAAAAAAAAATTAGAGCATGGCTCCGAAAATTTGAGTTCAGCCCGTTTTTTTATTGCCGATTGGATTTTTTGGCTTCGCAACGGTGTCTTTCCTTGTGCAAACGCAGTTCACGAGCGAATTCCACTCCTTAATTCTCTCGTCACGGTCGCCATTATTCATAACAATGTAAGGATTTGGGATTTTCACGGCTGAAAAAATTTTTGAGCGGCTGTAACAAAACTTGACAATCAGCGTATAATAAGACAGAGCCGCAAGGGACAAGCTGAATTGACAGCACTGCCGAAATTGGACTTTTATCGTAAAGGAGGAATTAACAATGGCAAAGGAAGACAAATTCGCGGACGAAATCATGAGCGAGGAAGAACTCGACAATGTTGCGGGCGGTAATTGCTACGAAACAGCAGATGACACACGCTTTTTGAACAGTTTGAACGGTTCTACAGACCGCTACGGTGCCCCAAGAATTTATTTTCTTACAGGTGAGGATACAAGGGAATCAATTCAAGGTGCTTGGGCGAAAGTCGGCATATCTGCCAAAATCAAAAACCATTATATTCCAAGCAACGGAACAAGCAACGAATATTATCTTAACGGGCAGCAAATCACGCAGGAAGAGGCTCGTCAGCATGCAATGAACGTCACAGGGCATTACATGACGGAATCTGATTGGAAATGGTAAGTTAAAACTCGTAAAGGCAATAAAAAATCCCTTCGGCGGCGCGTCGGAGGGTTTTTCGTTTGACGTAAGAAAATTTTTTGTTAAAATATGCTCGGAGGCGATGAAAATATGCGTAAAAAGATTTTGGCGGCAGTCACGGCGGGATTAATTGCTTTAAGCAGTTTTGGAGCCGTTGAGGCGGCTACTCGCGACGAAATTGCGGCGATTCAAGTTAAAAAGGCTAAGGATTTCAAATATTGGACGAAGGACGCCGTTGCGAAACAAAAATTAATCGAATATGTTACCGACGTAACCGACAAAAAGAGCAGAAATTTCATTCCGGTTGAAGATCGGCTGGCGGTTTTCGATATGGACGGAACTTTTATCTGCGAAACGGCTCCTTGCTATTTTGAATGGATGCTTTATCTGGAACGCGCCCTTCACGACCCCGATTATACGCCGACGCTTGAAGATAAAGCTTATGCGGAGATGGTAAACGCGGAAATTGAATTGGGGCACTTCATGACAGGACAATTTCCGAAAGGAATAGACTTAGGCGAGGCAAAATCGCAAGAAGTTGCCTTCGCGGGCATGACTCCGAAGGAATATGCGGCTTACGTCAAAAATTTCATGCAAAAACCTGTTGTCGGCTTGACGAATTTAAAATGGGGCGAGGCATTTTATCTGCCGATGGTTGAAGTCATAAAATATTTGCAGGCGAATAATTTCACGGTTTATATCGTGACGGGCTCGGATCGTCCCGCAACCCGCGTTATGGCTTGCGAACTTTTGAAAATCCCGACAGACAACGTTATAGGCACGGATCCGCAGATATTTGCGGCGAATCAAGGCGACATTTCCGCCGACAATTACGCTTTTCGCCGAGATGATTATCTGATTCGCGGGCAACTCACCCAAAAGAACTTAAAAATGAACAAAGTCGTTGCGATTGAACAAGAAATCGGCAAGCAACCTGTTTTGGCGTTCGGAAACAGCGGCGGAGATACTTCCATGTTGAATTATGCGCTTGCGGGCAATAAATACAAGAGTTTGAGCTTTTTTGTTATCTGCGATGATCTTGAACGCGAATTAGGCAATGAAAATAAGGCGAACGGTTGCAAAAAACTTGCCGATACCAACGGTTGGATACAAATTTCTATGAAAAACGACTTCAAAACGATTTACGGCGACGATGTCAAGCGCGCAAGATAAAATTTTATCAAATACAGAGCGAAAAAGCCCTTCGGCGACATGTCGGAGGGTTTTTTCGTTGAAACCTTTTAAAAAGTGTGTTACAATGCCGCAAAAGTTTTTTTGGAGGCTGAAATGTACAGAGGAGTAATTTTTGACATAGACGGCACGCTTTATGACTATCAAATCAATGATTTTTTGGCGATGAAACACTTTTGCGCGTTTATCGAGGAAAATTTGGGTGTTGAGGAGAAAATTTTTCGCGAAACATACAGTGAGGCGCGGAAAATAATTCGCGGGCGTCTGAAAGATACCGCCGCCGCGCACAGCCGAATACTTTTGATTCAAACTGCGCTGGAAATGCTCGGAAAAAATCCTTTCAATCATGTTTTGGAGCTTTACGACGTGTATTGGAATTTTTTTCTGGAAAATATGCGTCCATACGACGGCGCGGAGGAATTTTTAAGTCGATTGAAGGCGCGTGGAATAAAAATTTCGACATGTACCGACATGACGGCGCAAATTCAATATCGCAAGCTAAAAAAACTCGGTTTGGATAAATTTATAGATTTTATGGTTACGAGCGAAGAGACGGGATTTGAGAAACCTGCGCCGATTATGTTTGAATTGGCGTTGGAAAAAATGAAAATCCGCGCAGATGAGGCGGCTTTTTTCGGAGATTCGCTTGAAAGAGACATTTTGGGCGCGGAAAATGTAGGAATTGAGCCGTTTTGGTTCATCGCGGACAGAAAAATCGAGTCCGGCGGCGAAAAATATAAAAAAATTCGCTCCTACCGAGACTCGGAGCTTAAAAATTTTTTCTGATTGAACAAGCAAGGGAGGATGCTTATGAAAAATGTTGAGGAACACAAAAAGTTACTGGCACAAATCGCGGAGCTGGAAAAGGGTAGCAGAAATTTTTTCGACGTCGAGAAGGAATTTTTTCTGATTGACTCGAACAATCTCGCCGAAGTCGAAACGCGACTTTACGGCTACTCGATTCAAGCGGCGGGAATTTATGAACAGGACAATTTGACGGAAGACGCCGTTAAAAATTTGGACGGGCGCGGCTGTTATGTCTATGTCGAAGTCAAGGGCGGACAAATTACAATCAAACAGGATTTGAACGGTTGCTGGGGCATTTATCTTTTTCGACACGGCGATTATTTTGCGCTGAGTAATTCTTTTTTCCGCCTGCTCGACCACGTCAAATTTCACTACCCGCTGACCGTCAACCGCGATTACGTTAATTATTTATTGATTAATTCTGTATCAATTCAATCGTATTCGCAAACCGCAGTTAATGAAATTAGCGAACTGCCGAGAAATGCTGTCATGAATATTGACATTGCGATTAAAAAACTTCAGGTTTCGCTGATTGATTACAAGGAACACAGCATCCCGTTGGATTCTGAAGAAGGCGTCGCGATTTTAGATAATTGGGTTGAATTTTGGGGCAATGTCCTGCGCGAAGTGGCTCAAAATGCAAAATTTGTTGAAGCCGATCTGTCGGGCGGTTTTGATACCAGAATTCATTTTGTCCCACTGTTGAATTCGGGGATAAATTTAAATCGCATACGAATTAATTCCAAGAACGACAGTAACCCCGTTCATGTGGAAGATTATAAAATTGCTACTCAAATTGCCGAGCAATACGGTTTTAAGTTGAATCAGCCGTTGGTTGGGAACAAGCTTTTAAATTACAGCTTGAAAGACATCTGGAATATCGATTTATATTCTCAGCAGATGGTTCGTAATTTGCCGGAGGTACCTTTCAGCAAAAAAGAGTGGACAAGCTTTATCATCTTACGGGGCTTTCCGGCGAAGTGTTACGTAAAACTTGGCATATGCCGCCCGAAAAATTCATAGAGAAGGAATGTTCTCCTGCCAAAGCTTATTCTTACTTTTTAGCGCAGGATTTAACTCATTCGGCGCAAACTGTCATCAGGTCGGTCTTTCGCAGCGTTTGCGATAAATACGGGATTAATGATCCGAATTCTATAGACATTCCGCAGTATTTGTATCACGAAACAAGAACCAGAACTCATTGCGGCAAAACGGCTCTGGTTGCTTATTTGAAAAATTCAATTACGATTGTTCCTTCTTGGGATCCAAAAATTACGACTCTGCAACTTAAATCTCCGAAATGCCCCGATTATAATTTGCTGATGATATTTCTGTTTTCTCGATATGCGCCCGACTTATTGAAAATTCGCTTTGATAAATTTCATGAAGCCATCGACATGGAAAATCTCGTTTCGTATGCTCAAAAAATTAACAAACGCTTCCCGCGTCATTTTTTATCCGACAAAGATAATTGGGGGGGGGTATTTTGTTTACAACCCCGCGACTTGCAAGCGGAAAAAATTCTCGCTGAAGGCAAAAATAATCCCGATATTCCCGGCGGTTTTCCCGCAACCTGCTTGAAGGCGGCTTTTGATTCCGGCAGAACTTACGGCTTGTTCACGACTTACTTTGACGAGGAAATTTATCATCATGCGGCATCGCATTACGAGAGCCGTAATTTCTGGCGTGATCGTCTTATGTATGCTGTTTTGAGCGTTGCGAGACTTTTGGAGGCTGTGGAGATAAGTCAGCGAAATCGTCCGCTGTATCAGGGAATTAACCATTTTCTTGAACAAGACTTTACGATAATTCATGAAGATAAGCAACTGCCCGATAAGTTCAAACCTTATCTTACAGCCAGAGTCGACGTTAAATTTATGTCAACGGCAGGCGATTTTCAAATTGTTTCCGCGTCTGACGAAGAAGCCAAGATAGAAAAGCCCGGCTGGTTCAACAAGGACGGCGTCGGTTACGTGATTCAATCTTATGTCGGGCAGTTGGAGTTTATTGCCAAAGCCGAAACCGACGGGAAAATTAATTTGTATCTCAGAGGCTCGGACGTCCGCAAGCCCGAAGACAATTCTAAGCGCATTCCTTTTTGGATTGACTTCACAAAACTCGCAGTGAATGATAAAATTATTTTCGACAAAGTCACGCCCGCTTGGCACGACAAGCCTTATCGCTATAATTTGGAGGTCAAGGCGGGCGAAGAAATTAAAATCCAAGTGGAGTGGCTCCCGCACAGGAGCGAAACATGAAAAAGAAGGCGATTAAATGTTCAGATTTGCGCACAACAATTTAAATGTGCTTGATTTGGAACGGAGTTTGAAATTTTACGCGGACGCCCTTGACTTGCACAAAGTCGGCGGGATTGACGGCGGCGAAGATTTCAAAATCGTTTATCTCGGCGATTCTTTCAATTCTCCGCACAAATTGGAGCTCACATGGCTTGCGGAAAAGAAAACTCCTTACAATCTCGGCGATAACGAAGTTCATCTTGCTTTTACAACAAAAAATTTCGCCGAAGCGCATGCCCGCCACGAAAAAATGGGCTGTATCTGCTACGAAAACAAAGAGATGGGCATTTATTTTATCGAAGACCCGGACGGTTATTGGTTGGAAGTTTTGCCTGAATAAAATTTTCGGCGTCGCCCGCAAAATTCGGGCGGCGTTTTTTTATCAAACGCGCCCTAAGACCCCAAGTGGGGATATAAGGCGCAATTTGTGTTTGAAATTTTGACGTGTTAAAATAGCGGTGGAGGTTCCTGCAATGAAAACTTTCTGCTTTAAACTCTACAAATCCGAGCATAACTTCAAACTGCACAAGCAAATAAACGCGGCGGGTTTGACTTTCAATCATTGCATTGCCTTGCACAGACGCTACTACAAATTCTTCGGCAAATTTCTGAACCAAAACAAACTTAAGAAACATTTGACCAAGCTGAAGAAAATATCAAAGTTTAGTTACTTGCTTGAATACGGCTCACAAGCAGTGCAAGACGTTGCCGAGAGAATCAATCGCGCCTTTGAGTTGTTTTTCGGCAACATTAAGCGCAAAGTGCGTTTCTCGCCCCCGAAGTTTAAAAAAGTTAGCAGGTACAAATCATTCACGCTAAAGCAAGCAAGTTGGAAGCTCGACGAAGATAATCGCACCTTGACAATCAACGGGCAGAGTTACAAATACTTCCGCTCGCGCCGAATCAGCGGCAAGGTTAAGACGGTTACAATCAAGCGGGACAGTTTGGGCGAAATCTACGTCTACCTTGTGACGGACGCCAAAAATTTAGAAGTCGAGACGCGAACAGGTAAAAGCGTCGGTTTCGATTTCGGTTTGAAAACATTTTTGACGGCGTCGGACGGAAAGGACGTAACAAGCCCGCTGTTTTTCGCCAAAAATGCAAAGGCGATAGCCAAAGCGTCACGCGAACTTTCAAGGAAACGTAACAGCTCGAATAACCGACGACGAGCGCGATTAAAACTTTACACGCGAAAAACTTTGCCTTAAGTACGACGCTACGGCAGAAAAATTTCTGATTTGGCTTTTGGCGACTTCGTGAGAATTTTAAAGTACGAAGCAAGCAAATTCGGGACGCTTGTAATTGAAATTGGGAGATATTTTGCGTCAAGTCAGCTGTGTTGTTGTTGCGGGCAAAAGAATTCGGAAGTAAAATATTTGAAAGTGCGGGAGTGGTTTTGTCCGAAATGCGGAGCAAAGCATGACAGAGACCGCAATGCCGCAATAAATATTTTGTACGAAGGGTTGGGACAACGACCCTTGCAGGAGACCGTGTCAGACTTCGCTTTCATTAGAAGCATCGATTGAAGATAGCAGAATCCCCCGCCATCGTGGGGAGTTTGTCAATTGCTTAATTCGACATTTAAAAATCACTGTGCTATAATTCGCGGGCAATAAGGAGGTAGATATTTTGAAATATATGACAGGCAAGGAAACGGCGGCGGCGTTTTTGAAATTCTTCGAGAGCAAAGGGCATTTGGTCATGCCGAGCTTTTCGCTGATACCCGAAAACGATCCGACGCTTTTAATGATAGGGGCTGGAATGGCACCGTTGAAGCCGTTTTTCACGGGGAAATTGAAGCCGCCGTGCCCGCGAGTGACAACAAATCAGCGTTGCGTGCGGACGGGCGATATAGAAAACGTCGGACGGACGGCGCGGCATCATACGGCGTTCATGATGCTGGGAAATTTTTCGTTCGGAGATTATTTTAAGGCGGAAGCAATACCTTGGGCTTGGGAATTTTTAACTGAAGTCTGCGAATTGCCGCGAGAAAAGCTCTGGGTATCGATTTATCCCAATGATGACGAGGCAGAAAAAATTTGGTTGACGCAGCCCGGCTTGAATCCCGCGCATATAGTGCGGCTTGAGGATAATTTTTGGGAAATAGGACCCGGACCGTGCGGACCCGACAGCGAAATTTACATAGATTTGGGCGAGGAGCGCGGTTGCGGCAAAGAAACTTGCGCGCCCGGCTGTGACTGCGACAGATTTTTGGAGATTTGGAATTTGGTTTTCACGCAGTTTGACAAAACCGAAGACGGCGAATACAAACCGCTTGAACATAAAAATATTGATACTGGTTGCGGGCTTGAAAGGCTTGCGAGCGTCCTTCAGCAAAAAAATTCCAATTTCGAGACTGATTTACTCTTCCCGATAATCGAATACGTCGAGAAAATCGGCGGCTTGAAATTCGGCGACGACGCGAAAAAAGATATTTCTATGAAAGTTATCGCGGATCATGCGCGGTCGATGGCTTTCATGATAATGGATAAAATTTTGCCGTCGAACGAGGGGCGCGGCTACGTTTTGCGGAGGATTTTGCGGCGAGCGATTCGTCACGGAAGAATGCTCGGCATAAAAAATGCGTTTTTGGAAGGCGCGATTGAAGTTGTTGCGAAGATTTACGGAGACATTCCCGACTTCGAGGAACTTTCGCGCAATATTTCCTACATAAAAAAGGTTGTGCGGCTTGAAGAGGACAGATTTGCGGCGACGTTGGCGCAAGGTATGGAAGTTTTGACTCGCGAAATTGAAAACGCCAAAAATCTCGGCAAAAAAGAACTTGACGGCGAAATTTGTTTCAAACTTTATGATACATTCGGCTTTCCTTACGAATTGACGGAAGAAATTTTGCAGGAAAATGAACTTTCGCCCGATAAAAAAGGTTTTGATTCGGCAATGGCGGCGCAAAGACAGAGAGCCAGAGCTGCTCGCGCCGCAAATGAACGCCTTGACGTGCCCGATCTCTTGAATGTCGATACCGAACATTTGACTCGCGACGAAAATTGCACTTCGTCCAAGATTTTTGCGATATGGAAGGAAGGAAAATTGGTTGAAGAACTTCGCGACGGCGAGTCGGCGGGGATAATTCTTGAAAGTACTCCGTTTTATGCGGAAGGCGGCGGGCAAGTCGGCGACGAAGGATTTTTTATCGGCGAGCTCGGCAAAATTAAAATTTCCAACGCGAAAAAACTCCCGGACGGCACGATTTATCATGAAGCTTACGTCGAAGAAGGACAAATCAAAGTCGGCGACGTTGTGGAAATAAAAATCGACCGCGACAAAAAACTTTCCTCTGCACGGAACCACACGGCAACGCATTTATTGCAAGCGGCGTTGAAAAAAGTTGTGGGCAGTCAAGTAAATCAAGCGGGCTCGCTGGTTACGCCGGAGAGACTTCGCTTTGACTTCTCGAATTTTGAACCTGTGACGCCGCAACAATTAGCCGACGTTGAGGAAATGGTGAACGAAGAAATTTTAAAGGCGTTTGACGTTGAAATTCGGGAGATGCCGATAGCGGAAGCGAAAAAATTGGGCGCGATGGCACTTTTCGGAGAAAAATACGGAGAAATTGTCCGCGTAGTAAGCGTTGAGGATTTCAGTTGCGAATTATGCGGCGGTTCTCACGTTAAAAATATCGGGCAGATCGGCAGATTTAAAATCATCAGCGAAGGCGGCATTGCGGCGGGCGTCCGCAGGATTGAGGCTGTCACGGGACGTGCGGCGATTAAAGACGCCAATAAACAAAACGAAATTTTAAATTCGATGTCGGCGATTTTGAAAGTCAGAACGGAAGATTTGCCCGCGCAGGTTGAAAAAATTCTTGTCGAAGATAAAACCATGCGCAAGCAACTTGACGAAGTGAAAAAAATGCAAGAGCGTGCGGAGGCGCAAAAACTTTTAATCGGCGTGGAAGAAATCGGCGCGTTGAAGTATTTAAAGGGTGTTGTGCAGGCGAAAACTCCCGAAGAACTGCGCGGCATGTCGGATTTTCTGATTGACAAGCTCGACGGCGGCGTTTTGGTTTTGGCGGCAGTCAACGACGGAAAAGTTTCGCTGATAGTCAAGGCGGATAAAAAAGCTGTGGCGGCTGGCGTTCATGCGGGAAAAATTGTTAAGGAAATTTCAAAGCTCGTGGGCGGCGGCGGCGGCGGACGTCCCGATATGGCGCAGGCGGGCGGCAAAAATCCCGAAGGCATCCCGAAAATGTTTGAAGCGGCGAAAAAAATTCTCTCCGCTCTTTGAAAATAAAAAAGACCGTTCAGTCAAATTGATTGAGCGGTTTTTGTTTTGTATAATGGAAAAAATTTCGGAGGGAAAATTTTGGAGAAATATGAACACGGCGGGCAAATTTACAATTCCGAAGGAAAATCGGGCGAATGGCTTGACTTCAGCGCGAATATAAATCCGCTCGGCTTGTCGGAAAAAATTTTGGCGGCTTTGACGGAAAATCTGCGCGGCGTTGTGAATTATCCCGACCCGAATGCAACCGAACTTAAAAATGCAATTTCAAAACGTTATGGAGTTCCCGAAAAAAATTTGGTGGTTTTGAACGGCGCGGCAGAATTTTTTTATTTGTACCTGAATGCGACGCGCCCCAAGCGTGTTATAATTCCCGTGCCGAGTTTTTCCGAGTATGAACGGGCGGCAAGAGCGGCTTTTTGCGAAGTAAAATATTTTTTCACGGACACGGAAGAAAATTTCTCCTTAAACATTGAGAAACTCCGCGCAGATTTAAATCCGTCCGACTGCGTGATAATCGGGCGTCCGAACAATCCGACGGGCAATTTAATTTCAGCGGAAGAAATTTTGCGGCTCGCGCAGGTTGCAAACGTCCTTGTCGATGAATCGTTTATCGATTTTCTCAACGTCGAATCGGCAAGAAAATTTGTTTCGGAAAAAATTTCTGTGGTACAATCGCTGACAAAAATTTTCGCGATACCGGGCTTGCGATTGGGCTTCGCGGTTGTCGAAGAAAATTTGGCGCGGCGATTAAATTTGTCGAAGGACGTTTGGAATGTAAATTTCTTGGCGCAAAAAGCGGGCGTCGCGGCGTTATCGGACGAAGATTTTTTAATGAAAACTCGCGCCAGGCTTGCAACGGAGCAGAAATTTTTTATCGAGCGGCTGGAAAATCTGTGCGGAATAAAAATCTTTCCGCCGACAGTGAATTTCGTTTTATTTCGACATGAAAAAGCCGAAAAAATCTTGTCGGAACTGCGGCGGGAAAAAATTTTGATTAGGAGTTGCGCAAATTTCGTTGGCTTGGACGAATTTTATCTGCGCTCGGCAATTCGGTCTCATGAAGAAAATCTTTTGTTACTGAATGCTTTAGAAAAAATTTTGGAGGTAAAAAAATGATTCACATTTGCTTTGGTCTTCACGACGCCGACGGAAGATATTCAAAATTTATCGGCACGACGATGGTTTCGATTTTTGAAAATACAATTACCCCCCCCCCAATATCACCGTCCGTAGCAGTTCACATTCTTCACGACGCAACTTTGACGGACGACAATCGCGAAAAATTTTCTCAGACAGCAGAGAAATATAATCAGAGCGTCGAGTTTCACAACGTCGAAAAACTTTGTCCCGACGAAATAAATTTTCTGCGCGAGAAGCTCGCAGACAAAATCAATTCGCGTTTCAGTATCGGCATGTTTTATCGTCTGCTGATGAAAAAAATTTTTGGCTGCGGAAAAATAATTTATCTGGACGCGGACATTATCGTCAATCTTGACATTGAGGAATTGTGGCAAAAGGATTTGCAAGATCATCCCGTTGCGGCAGTGCCCGAAATCGAGGCGGCTTTGAATAAAATGATTGTAGATAAATTCGTCTTGCACACGGGCATTGTCAAAACGGACAATTATTTTTGTTCGGGCGTCATGATTTTTGATCTCGACAAGTTCGACGAGAAATTTTTCCGTAACGGCGTGCAATTTTTAATCGGTAATCCCAAATGTGAATCGCCCGACCAAGATATTTTGAACGTCTTTTTCTCCGAAAATTATCTCAAGCTCCCGCAGAAATTTGATTCGTTTGCCAACTGTGACCGTTATTGGAAATTGCCCGTCGCGAAGAAAATTTATCATTATGCGGGAAATAATATTGGCTTAAATTTGAAGGACGAATACAATCGCCTCTGGCTGGAAAATTTTTCTCGGACGCCTTGGTTCAATTTTGAAGTTATCGGCAGGCTCGGCGAGAGATTTTACATGGAAAACGATTTTGATACTTTGCAGACTCAATTACTGATAAGAATTTGCATTGAACATCAGCGCGGTTTTTTTCTCAGTCCCGCTGACGTTGAGAAGGCAAAATTTATTTTCAGTATTCAAGACGACGAGCCGATTGTAGAAATTCGCGACAGTAATTCTTTGACGGAGCTTTTCAAAAAAATGTCGGAACTGCACGGGCAGAAAGTATTTTTCCTTTTCTATCAAAACTATTCCCTTCTCCGCAAAACATTAAATGCTCACGGTTTCAAAGAATTTGAAGACTTTGTGGACGGAAGAACTTTTATGACACGAGAACAAGGAGGTAAATGGATTCCCGAATATAACTTTATTCGATCACTATGAAAAAATTTTTTAATCTTTCAACCCGTGAGGGCTTCGGACAATTCGTAAGTTTCGCGGGAATTTTTGTCAATCTGTTGCTTAGCATTGTCAAGTTGATAATCGGACTGATGAGCGGCGCAATTTCGATTATCGCCGACGCCTTCAACAATCTTTCCGATATGGGAACGTCGATTGTAATGTTGGCGGGCTTTAAGATAGCGGCGAAACCTGCCGATGAAGAACATCCTTTCGGGCACGGGCGTGCCGAATATTTGGCGGGGCTTTTCATAGCGGCGGCAATGATTCTTGTCGGCTTGAATCTTTTGTATTCGTCCGCCGAAAAAATTATCGAGCCCGAAGCTTTGACTGTCGATAAAATAACTTTGCTTGTCTTGACTTTATCGGTTGCGGCAAAATTTTTTTTGGGGATTTTTTATCGACATGCGGCGCGGAAAATAAATTCGGCGGCGATAGCGGCGGCGGCTCTCGACAGCTTTACGGATTGTCTTGCAACCGGCGTTGTGATTATTTCTGTCGGCGTCTGGCTGAAATTCGGAATAAACATTGACGGCGGCGCGGGAATTTTTATTTCGGCATTTATTCTGCGCGGCGGTTTTTCTTCGCTGAAAGAAATTTTAAATCCTCTGCTCGGCGACAAACCCGATCAAGAATTGCTTGACGGCATAAAAAAAACAGTCACGGACGCGCCCGAAGTTTTGGGCGTCCATGATCTGATTGTTCACAGCTACGGCGCGAAAAGAATTTTTGTCTCAATGCATGTCGAAATGCCCGCGACGTTAAAACTTTTGGAAGCGCACGAAATTATTGACCGCTTGGAGCGAAAACTTCAATCGCAATTTCAAATTTCTGTAACCTTGCATGTCGATCCTGTTATTCAAGGCGACAAAAATTTTGACGAACATAAAGAGCTTGCCGAAAAAATTTTGTACGATATTGATTCGCGGCTGTCGCTCCACGATTTTAGAATTGTGCCATACAAGTCGGGCAGAAAATTAATTTTCGACGTGGCAGTTCCTTGGAATTTTTTAATGACTGATCGTGAACTGCGAAAAGAATTTCAGCGGCGATTAATTAAACTTCATTCCGACGACCGCGCAATAATTCATCTCGACCATCAATATTGCTGAAAAATTTTCCCTTGCGTCAAATTTATTGACTGCAAGGGATTTTTTCTTGCTTAATTATGCAAGCCGCCTTATCACGCCGGATATAAGGGGGAATTTCGTCTGACGATTACGAGGAATGATGAAGCGGGATAGAAAAAGCGGCGACAACTGCAACAAATTTCGCCGCCGCTAAAACTTCGCCGCAAAATTTATCCGTAAGAGACATGGGGATAAAAAATTATGCGCTCCTTCAAATCACGTTGGATAACGCGCCGAATCTGCAAGCCGTCTCAACTGCTTTTTCACGAAGAAGCGCACGGCATTTATTGCGTCAACGGCTCGAACGGAAAATATTTCTCGGAGAATTATAATTCGGGTGAACCGATTGGGAGTTTGGCAAAAGATTTTGGAACCTTATTGAAAAGCAAATCAACGGAGCTTAAAGTTAAGGAAATGACCGCGGCATATCGTGCCTTGAAAGAAGAGTTGGAAAAGAATTATATAAAGAATATTGGCTGAAAGGTGGCGAGGCAATAAAAAATCAGAGAAATTTTCTCTGACCTTATGGAAGCGGCACTCGGCAATTCGGCGGCATACGACGTGTTAAAAAAATATTTGCCCGAAATTGTTCAGAGCTTTAATAAAATGATAGAAGAATTATTGGAGAGCGAATAAGGATGCGAGAAAAAACGGAAACGGAACTTTTAATCAAGCGATATGAAGAATGTTTTGGCGAAGCAATACCGTTACGAATGATTCACATGAGCTAAGAAGAATTAAAAGCGACGTTGCGGGAATGTTTGAAGACGGGCAAGCCGTATGAATTGCCCTAAGAAACCAAAAAGCTGATGGAAAAAGGCGTTGATTTTTAGGAGAAAATGCCCTGCCCCTTCATCCGAGATGTCGTTGCACTATCATTGCCTCTTTCGGGGAAAAGATGTCCGGTACCAGAATCTCGGAAGGGCGGAAGAAAATCCCCGCGGAAACGAGCTACAAGGAATGGCGGAATGGGATTGACAAGGCGAAGTCGAAGCGTCAAAATGACTTGTCGGCAGGAAATATTGACGCGGCGGCGGCAACGAAAACAGGTAATTTCAAAGATGAAGCAGAAAAGTTGCGGCAAAAATTTCAGACACAGCGAGCACAAGGCGCAAGTGCCGCCGAAATGGAGACGACGATAAAAGCGGCAGGGGAATTGGTAATAAACGAGGTCAAAGCGATAAAGATTTATGACCTGCCGCCCGAAGAAAGAATTGACATCAACGGCTTAAGAAATACTTGCGAATCGCGCCGAGCAAATCAAAGGGATATAGTCAAAAGTGCGAGCGATGGGCGCGACGGACGAGCAACTTAAGGCGCAGTTCAGCAATTCAAGTTTGATACGCTCGACGGTTGAGCAAGCCCTTAATTGTTATCCTTCGGAATGGATAACGGCTTCAGTCAAACACAGGAAAATCCCATTAAAGAAAATTCCGCCCGGCGAACGCGGTTTTTACGACGGGCGACAAATAAAGATAGAGGATAAATATCATCTTGACAGTGCAATACATGAACTCGGTCACCGAATGGAAAACGTGAACGAAGAAATATTTAATGCCGAGAAGGAATTTTATAACCGACGGACGGCGGGTGAACCGCTTGAAAAGTTGAGTGTCTTGACGGGCAACAGCAATTATCGAGCTGACGAACGAGCTCGCAAAGATAAATTTTTGGATGCCTATGTCGGCAAGGATTACGGCGGCACGGGCTATGAATTGGTTTCAATGGGTTTTCAATGGGCATATACGAATCCCGCGTTCTTACTTCAAGATGAAGATATGGCGCAATGGATTTACGGGCTGTTGGCAATAGGAGGTTGACATGATAACGGCAAGAACAAAGGCAAAAGGCAAGCGCGAAGGTAAATCGGTTGTTATTGAGTGTATAGAATACGACGGCGAAGACGACGACAAACGGCATGTGGTTATTTTGAAAAACGGCGCGGAAGATGAATACACGAGTTTTTTGTTGAATGATTGTGTTTTTCGTCGTTATGCTCGGAACACGAAATTTGCTTGCTGTTACAATCCGCCTTTTAACTCGGCGGCGGCGTATTGGGTAGCAATGCATGAAGATTATTTTGACGAGCCGCCCGAAATTGAAACAGAAGGATTAAATACCTTCGGCTCACCTTACAGTGACGAAAACACCGATGGTGTTTTCTTTTGAGGAGGAATCATAATGTGCAGTTGCCAAGCGGCGCAAACATGTTCGTAATTTTTAGGTGAAGAGATGGACATAAAAGTAAATCGGCACTTCAAGGAGTACGTGACGGATTGGAATTCGGAGATTTATTTCCTAGTCGGCGGTTACGGCTCGAGCAAGAGTTATCACACGGCGTTGAAAATCTTATTGAAACTCTTTCAGGAAAAGCGGACGGCGGTTGTCGGAGAAGATGCAATCAGATTATAAAAGTGCAGAATTACTCGTACGGACGGAGGTAAATTATTTCCAAAACCGAGCGGCGGCTGACGCGTTAAGGGACGCGGACTTTACCCATTACCAATTTGTGGCGACGTTGGACAGGCGGACATGTGCTCGTTGCGGAAATAAAGATGGCGAATCAGCGAGGGTCGGAAGAAAATCCCGGCTGAAATGAGTTACAAGGAATGGCGGGGGCAAGTCGGAAATGATAAAATGAGTCAAACCGACGTTCCGAAGTGGTTGCCAAGAGACAAGTCGAAGATAATCCCGAAAGAAGAATATAGAAAGTTACGTTCTTTGGCGGCGGAGCATTCGATAGCATTGTCGAATGTACAACGATTTGACGGCTCGGCGTCGGTTATACGTGAGACGATAGAGACCTTAGCCGCTTTGCAAGAAAAATTTCCTGCCGTTCGAGATGAACGATATAAATTAACGTTGAGCATGGATGAAAATATGAGTGGCAGAGACTTTGCAATAACCCGCGGCAAGATAATCAGTTTGAACGCGGCGGCATATAGGGACGAGAAGTTATTGGCGACGGAATATCAAAAGATAATGGAACAAGGTTTGTTTGTGAAAGGCACGACATGGCGAGCGATAATTCATCATGAATTTGGGCACGTGGTCGCCGAAGTTTATAAGCTTGACCCGCTGAAAATTGCCTGCGAGATAACGGGAATGAAACCCAAAGAATTACTTGCTTGGCTGAAAAAGAATTTGTCCGAATATGCAGGGAGCTTTTCTGACGGCGGAGAAATAATATCGGAGGTATTTGCTGATATATCAACGGGCAAGCCGAGTGACTTCAGCCGAAAGTTCTATGCAAGGGTTTTGAAGCTGACGAGGTGATAAAAATGACAACACGCTTTAAGGGTTTAATGAAATGGCAAGAAGACCCGACTTGGTATGATTGGATTGATGGGCATTGGGTTCTGACGGACAAAGCTCCCGCTGAGGCACGACACAATTTTGAACTTTACATGGCAGAACTGAAGCGTTACCGCAAAGATTTAGGCGCAAAGTCATTTAAGGAGGAGCAATGATAAAGCAAGGCGATTGTTTAGAGCTGATGAAGAAAATCCCCGACGGCTCGGTTGACATGATATTAACCGACCTGCCCTACGGCACGACCGATTGTTCTTTCGACAAGCGGTTGCCGTTCGCGCCGATGTGGGAATAATTCTTGCGCCCGTTGCGGAAACAAAGACGGAGAAGTTTATCCCCTTTCCGAACTGAATCAAGGGGAGAATGCCCCGCCCTTACATCCCCGTTGTCGTTGCACAATCATTGCGTCCTTCGGAGAAAAAATCAGCGGTACTCGAATCAGCGAGGGTCGGAAAAGAATCCCGGCTGAAACCACCTACAAAGAGTGGCGGAATGGGATTGGAAATGATAAAATACAAAAAGGCGCGCTGAATGATGAAAATGACCCTGAGGGCAAACGCCGCGAGGCACACGCCGAAAGATTTTATGCGGCGCGTCGGAACTCAAAAAAGGAACCGTGGGTAAGGCGAATAGCGCAAAACAGCGGCATGAGCGAAAAGGCAATAAGCAAGATTTACGACCACGTCTTCATAACGATTCACGATTTGGACGACGGTCGACACACTTTCACACCCGATTATTATATGGCAGAATCGTTCCGCCGCTTATCGGAAGGCAAAAATATTCAGCCGCACGATATAATTCTTTTGAAACATGAATGGTTGGAGTTGGGCTTGATGAAACGCTACGGCTATGCGTATCAAACAGCGCATGACATAACCGAGCGTAAATACAATTACACCTTAGCATTGAGAGCGTGGCATAAAAAGGAGGGCATGGCATGGAGTGGGTAGAACTAATCGAATTGACGGCGGAAGTTGTTCGCCTTCGCTATTATCCCGAACAGCGGTCGGCAGTCGGCTCCTATGGCGAAGTAACTTATTTTCGCAAGACGGGCGATTGGCAATTTGATAAAATCGCTGAAGGTTATCCGAGAAATTATGCTCTGCATGTTTGTACTTCGGCGCGCCAAATTGACGACAGCGGCGGCGAGTTTAAAAAAGCTTGGTTGGTTGGATGGTATTAAGGAGGAGCAATGACAGACCGTGATTATTGGGAAGAGAAGAAAGCGGGAATTCAAGGAGCTGATTTAAATGGCGGAAGAGGATTTATGGATAGACGACCGAAACACGGCGTCGCCCGAAGAGATTAAGCGATTGGAAAAAGAACTTCCGCCGATACCTGCCGAGCGCAAGCGATTGGCGGAAGTGCGCATGGAAGAAATTTATCGAAAATTTTTTAAGGAGAAATCATGATTTACAATGAAGATTGTTTGGAAGGGATGAAGAAAATCTCCGACGGCTCGGTTGACATGATAGCTTGCGACCCGCCCTATTGCGTGGGAGCCACTTCAAACGGAGTTAAATGTTCCTTCGCCGATTTAAATATGATGCGCCCGTTTTGGTTGGAATGTTTTTCTGAATGGCGGCGCGTGCTGAAAGACGGCAGGCACGTGTATATTTGCACCGATTGGCGCACTTATCCCTTCCTTTACCCGCTGATAATTCGCTATTTCACCGTGAAGAATTTAATCGTATGGGAACACGGCTTAATGCGTCCCGGCAATTGGTATCGCGGCAGTTATGAGCTGATAATCTTTGCAACGGCGGGAAAAAGTCGGCGTGAATATGGCGGCGGCGAACGAGACATCTGGCAAATAAAAAGCGACGTTGGTACGATGAAAAGGAATCATCCATCCGAAAAGCCGCTTGAATTAATGGAGAAGATGATTAGGAATTCTTCCAAAGAAGGGGAAACGGTTTTAGACAGCTTTATGGGCTCCGGCTCGACGGGCGTAGCGGCGATTAACACGGGCAGAGACTTTATCGGCTTTGAATTGGACGCGGGCTATTATGAGATAGCACAGAGGAGAATATCGGAGGCTCTTGCGAAGAAAGCGCAGGAGCTTTTTTAATGGACATCAAAGTAAATCGCCACTTCAAAGAGTATTTGACCGATTGGAATTCGGAGATTTATTTTTTGGTCGGCGGCTACGGTTCGTCGAAGTCGTATCACACGGCATTGAAAATCCTTTTGAAACTCTTTCAGGAAAAAAGGACGGCGTTGGTGGTTCGGGAGGTTTACGAGACCATCAGAGAGAGTTGTTACAGTTTGTTTGGAGAAATAGCGGGCAGAATTACTCGTACGGACGGAAGTAAATTATTTTCAGAACCGTGCGGCGGCTGACGCTCTAAGGGACGCAGACTTTACCCATTACCAATTTGTGGCAACTCTCGACAGAAGAACTTGCGCACGTTGCGGAAACAAGGACGGGGAAAAAATGTCGGGTACTCGAATCAGTGAGGGTCGGGAAAGAATTCCGGCTGAAATGAGTTACAAAGAGTGGCGGTCTAATGGCGGCACAGAACTATACAGACAGCAACCGCCGCCCGAATTGCCGTACAAGCCCGTGTCGGAGGAGCGATACAACCAACTGATAATCCCGTTGAAGAAAATGGGCGTAACGATAATGCGCGGCAGTGAAGAAGTAGAACGCTATTTGGATTTGCGCGGTGCGGAAGGAGATACTCTCGACGCCTACACCGTGCTTTTCAAACAAAAGGTATCAATCAGCTCAATATTGGAGGAAACGCATCACGTAAGGCAGAATCGGCGCGGGCTTAACGACGATAAAGACATAAGGATTCGAGGCACTTTAAACGAGATAGATGCCAAGAAATATTTGCTCCGAGTGGCGGGAAGGTATAAAATACCGCGAGAGGAAATAGAAGCGACGAAAATTCAACTCAAGGAGTACGAGAAAATTTTAAAAGAATACGAGGAGCGGTTGGGCAATGGCACATAAAATAATTGAACAGTGGCATTTTAACGGAATAAGTGTTTTGCGGCTGGACAAGGAAAAAATCGTAAGGAATGCTTCGGAAGATTATCGGCTTTATCGCATAGACGGAGTAATTTATAAACCTGTGATGATGTCTCACACTGACGGCAAATGTATCGCGATAAAAGCTGAAGGAAATTTTATCGGCAAGGAAGTAGAATTCTTAAAGGAGGAGCAATGATATACAACGAAGATTGTTTGGACGGCATGAAGAAAATCCCCGACGGCTCGGTGGACTTGTGCTCGTTGCGGAAATAAAGATGGCGAATCTCCGAAAGTCGGAAAAGAATCCCGGCAGAAATGAGCTACAAGGAATGGCGGGCAAGGATTGAGAAAAATTATCCCAAATCAGATTCAAGCGGCTCGGAACTTGTTCCGCGCTCGTTGAAAGAGGCAAAAGCCGTTGCCGACAAATTTAATCCCGTCGTCGGAAAATATTTCGTTCGGAAAAGCAAATGGAATGGGCAAGTTGTCATCAGCCCCGACGGCAGGAATTGCAAGTTACCGAACTGCCACATAGGAATTAAATTAAAAGATTGTCCCGACGAGGCAATACTTCACGAACTTGTTCATTCATATTCGACGAGTTATTATCCGAATGAAACTTACCAAGCACATTCAGCAATGGAAGAGGCGAGCGTGCAATATTTGACGCAGGAAATAGCGAAGCGAGAGGGAATAAAATTAGTCGGGAGCGATTATGATTTTTGGACGGACGCGTTGCGCGAAATAAACAAGACGCTCGGCTTATATGAGAGCGATTTGAAATTTGCGCGGCGATTGTTGCGAGTGCCGATGACGCGTCGGGAAGAATGGTTATCGGGCAAAGCGCAAAAAGCAATGGCGGGCAAAACTTTTGAGGAGATAAACACGGTAACGGAACAGCTGAACAAGCTGACATGGGAGGCTTTAGAAAAATGGATTCGCGAGAATTAACGGAAGCGATTCACAGGCGATTACGTTTAGGAATAAAGACGAACGCCGACAGAGAAGAATGCCTTGTTATAGATGAAAAGTGGCGCAATTTTATTGAAACAGCAAGTGAAGAAAAAGTAAAAGAGTTTGAACAGCGAACAATCGGGCTGGAGGCTTTTGCAATGATAGTTGAAGGGATTAAATACGAACGTGACAAGGAGAAATATTTGGCGGAGTTGGCGCAGATGGAGCATATAGGATGAGCAGGAAATATGAAATAACGGGCGCGGCGGTCATCTACACAGGCGACGGCG
>CALFJC010000139.1 GCA_937877655.1 uncultured Selenomonadales bacterium | reverse complement strand
GGTGTTTGAAAAAGCTCCGCCCGATTCTTCAACCGAACAGCTGATTAAATCTGCACTGAAAGAATTAAATCGTTTTGCTTGAAATGCCCGCAACTGCCTGCGGGTTTTTTTATTGCCAATTTGAACCTGCGCGATTATGTTTATCAAATTAAATTCGGGAAGCTTTGGAGGCATTGGGTTATACGGCGGCAGAAATTTCTTTGGTGTTTGAAAAAGCTCCGCCCGATTCTTCAACCGAACAGCTGATTAAATCTGCACTGAAAGAATTAAATCGTTTTGCTTGAAATGCCCGCAACTGCCTGCGGGTTTTTTTATTGCCATTTTTAAGCGGCGCGGCTATAATTTATAAAAAAATTTGTTCGGGCGGTGTTGAAGGTGGTAAATTCATTAAAAGCGTTGGAGGCTTTGAGGCCAAAGAAAAGATTATTTCTCGGATTATTATTGGCGGCAGAATTTTTTGTCGCATTGGCACTTTACGGCGTATGGAAAATTTCTTATCTCGGCTTGGAAAATATTTTTGAGTATCTGCCCGCAATCGTCGGAGCATTTTTAATTTTTATCTCGACATTTTCTTTCGGCGCGGTTTGCAATATGGTTTTGGCGATAAAGGGCTTGCCGACCTTGAAATTATTTCACAGATATTCCGTTGCACTTATCAAATGGCTTTTCCCTTTGGCAGTCAATATCGGAAAAATTTTCGGGATAAGACGGCGGCAGATTGAAGGTTCATTCGTAGCCGTCAGCAATTTGATTTTTATGAAGAGCGGAATAAAAGTTCCCGCGCAGAAATTGCTTGTCTTGAGTCCGCATTGTCTGCAACTTTCAAGTTGTCCGCATAAAATCACTCGCGACCCGAATAATTGTAAGCGTTGCGGCAGATGCAATATCGGCGACTTGATGAAACTTTCCGAAGAACTCGGCTTTACATTTTTTGTGGCGACGGGCGGCACATTGGCGCGGCAAGTCGTCAAAAAAAATCGTCCGCAAGCTGTTTTGGCTATCGCCTGCGAACGCGATTTGATGAGCGGCATTCAAGATGTCTATCCTCTGCCCGCCGTCGGAGTTTTAAATATTCGTCCGAACGGCCCTTGCAACAATACTCGCGTTGATATGGAAGAAGTGCGCCGCGTTTTGAAAAACATTATAAAGGACGAGGATAAATGAGTCGTGATTTGCCGCAAGCGATTGAGATGGAAAAAAAATTGCTCAGCGCGATGATGCTTAAAGAAGGGAAAATTATTCCGATAGTCGCAAATATTTTAACCGCCGAAGATTTTTATCGCGAAGAGCACAAAATAATTTTCCGCGCCCTGCTGGTTGTCGCCAATCGCGGGACGCCGCCAGATATTTTATTGGTGGAAGAAGAATTGCGGCGAACAAACGAATTGGTGCGCGTCAATCGCGCCTATCTTTTTTCGCTTCTCGATCTTGAATTTACGACATCCCGCGCAGAAGCTTATGCGCACATGATAAAAAACAAAGCAATATTGCGGCGGCTGATAGAATCTTGCGAAGAGATCATAGAAGATTCTTACGAGGAAAAAAATACGGTTGAAGAAATTTTGGAGGTTGCCGAGAAGAAAATTTTCTCCGTAACCTCCAAAACAGATCAAACGGGCTTTGAACGGCTTTTTTCCATTCTGCAAAAATCTTTTGAACGGATTCAGCGAATACACAATCATCCCGACGAAGTCGAAGGCGTAAAAACAAATTTAATCGATTTGGACAGGATACTGAACGGCTTGCACAAATCGGATTTAATTTTATTGGCGGCGCGTCCTTCAATGGGCAAAACGGCATTGGCATTGAACATAGCGCGAAATGCGGCGAAGGCGGGAAAAATTGTTGCAATGTTTTCTTTGGAAATGAGTAAAGGACAACTGGCACAAAGATTGCTCTCGACGGAAAGCGGAGTAAATTCTCAAAATCTGAACACGGGCAATTTGAGTGATAACGACATGCAAGCACTGATACAAGCGGTGGAAGATTTATCGGAAATAAGCATGTACATAGACGACACGGCAGGGATAACGCTTTTGGAAATGCGGTCGAAGATAAGGCGGCTGAAACACGAGCAAGGCTTGGATTTAATCGTAATAGATTATCTGCAGTTAATGCAAGGCTCGCGGCGATTGACGGAGCAAAATCGACAACAAGAAATATCGGAGATAAGTCGGAGCTTAAAGGCATTGGCGCGTGAAATGGACGTTCCGATATTGGCATTGAGTCAATTAAGTCGAAGTGTAGAAATGCGGGCAGAAAAAAAACCCCAGCTCTCCGACTTGCGCGAGTCGGGGAGTTTGGAGCAAGACGCAGATATAGTAATGTTTCTTTATCGAGACGAATATTACAATCGGGACGAGGCAGACAATGAAAATTTGGCTGAACTTATAATCGCAAAAAACAGAAACGGTCCGACAACGTCATTAAGACTGCAATTCAACAAGGAGATAATGCGCTTTGGAAATTTGACGCGAGCGGAGATATAATTAGGAATTAGGAATTAGGAATTAGGAACTAGAGATGAAAAGATGGCGAGATTGAAAGATTGAAAGTAGAAACGTTGAGAAATTGGAGGGGCGGCATGGACGCCGCCCCAACTCGCCGCGTTTGAACAGGATGTTCAAGCGGCGAACACCCTTTTCTTTTGCTACTTTTCTTTTGGGCGCGGGAAAAGCAATTCATAATTCGTAATTCGTAATGAAAAAAATTATAGCGGTGAGTGAAGACACGGGCGCACATGGATGTGCGCCCGCCCGCAACAGAAACAGGATGTTTCTATTGCGGGGCTACGCCCCTGCGAGGTGCCCTTTCTTTTGCAACTTTTCTTTGGGCAAGCAAAGAAAAGTTGATCCTATACATAAAAAATTAATTTCAAACTCAATCGAAGTGAGTAGCCGCCGAGATGGTTTTGCGTTCCCACTTTTGAAAAAAGGGGGAGAACGTCGGCAAGCAAAGAAAAGTTTGTTCAATAAATAAAAATTATTTTAAAAGAATCGAAGTGAGTAGCCGACGCCATGACAGTCGGTTCCGCGAATCCACGCTTTGACAAAGGGGGAGAAATACAATTTGTAATTCGTAATGAAAAAAATTATAGCGGTGAGTGAAGACACGGGCGCACATGGATGTGCGCCCGCCCGCAACAGAAACAGGATGTTTCTATTGCGGGGCTACGCCCCTGCGAGGTGCCCTTTCTTTTGCAACTTTTCTTTGGGCAAGCAAAGAAAAGTTGATCCTATACATAAAAAATTAATTTCAAACTCAATCGAAGTGAGTAGCCGCCGAGATGGTTTTGCGTTCCCACTTTTGAAAAAAGGGGGAGAACGTCGGCAAGCAAAGAAAAGTTTGTTCAATAAATAAAAATTATTTTAAAAGAATCGAAGTGAGTAGCCGACGCCATGACAGTCGGTTCCGCGTATCCACGCTTTGACAAAGGGGGGATAATGCCTCCACTTTTTTTTATCAAAACTTAAGAAAGGGGTAATAACATTTCGATAGCAAGTATAGAAAAAATTTTTCTTTGAATATCTTGCATAAATCAGGATTGACTTTTATAATAAGAATTGTTTACAGGGAAGTTGTTTTTGGTTTTTTAAGGAAAGGAGAAGATAACTCATGGCAACAGGAAAATGGGAGGTAAACGGCACAACAGCAACTTACAAATTTAGTGGTGTTACTCTTGCAACGGTAAGCGGGCTTGCATCGGGTTTACAACCTAACAGTCGCGGTTCGATCAATGGTATCGAAGTTGACGATGATGGCGGAAAAATTTATCTCGATTCAAAGGTTCTGGGCAATTCAAATGTTTCGATTAAATCGGACGGCTATGTTTTGGATTTCGGAGATGATGTAACCGCGCCCGAATATACCGTTACGGGGATAACTGCCGCGAGCGGCACTTTGAAAATCAAAGGCACGATAACAAAGGGTTATAATCTTGCGAGCGACGGCAAGAGCATTGCCTACGTTGCCGAAAAGACGAGTGCCGTAGACTTGGCAAGTGTCAGCGGGCTTAACAAAAATATCGTTGTAAACGACGATCAAATCGGTGTGTACGAAACGCCCGGCGACACTTCGTCTACTTTCACCGAGCTTATCACTGTCAGCGGCTCGGAAATCACGTTGTTGGATGACGACGCAATAGCCACAACCAATCCCGGCAAAGCAAATGAAGGCAAGTCGGATGTCAAATTGTCGTTGAGCAACGGCGGCAGTTACGAATTGGCTATCGACACGTCGAACCTTACGCCCGTCAAAGTGACTAGCGAAGAATTGGTTATATCCAACGATAAAAAAAGTGCGGAAATCAAAGTCACAAAATCGGAAGGCTATGATCTGTCAACTGACAAGAAAACTCTGAAATACACCGCTGAAAAAACGATAACCGCCGCGAAAATATCGGGGATGGTCGGAGCCGAAGAGGATACCAATATCCGTTTCGTGCAACCGACTCTTACCGACAATGATGAAACCGGTGTTGTCACTTTGACGGTAGCAGATGCGGCATTGGGCACGGGCGCGATAACCCTTGCAGTCCAAAAAGATGCAACCAGAGACTACAAAATCGAACTTGTGGGAGCGGCAGAAAACAAAGTCGGCGGCGACGTCAATGAGACGGGTAATTATTTCGTGGTAAGCGGCGGCGGCACCAAAGCTGTTTATCAAAATGACTACGCTCAAAGTTGGACGGTAGACGAAGCCGGAAAGAAAGTTACTTACACCAAAGCAGGCAAAGCTATTCTCGGCACAGTCAGCGGCTTGTTGAAGGGCTCCAATGTCGACGGCACTTATGAACTGGTAAGCGGCAAATACGTCCTTGTAAAAGACAGCAAAGGCAATGATGTCGGAGCCGGAGATCAAGTTCCGCTTATCGGCATTGGCATTGATGACACCGACAAAGTACTTACATTGGATAAGCGCACTCTCGGCGCAGGCAAAGTAACAATCGGAGCAAAAGAGGAATACACTCTCGCCATTGACACAACAAGTGATTACGCTGTCGATACCTCAGCGGGCAGTGACAAAAACGTTTGGATTGTCAGCGGCTCAAGTGCAACCCTTTACAATTCGGGCAATGCCTACTACACCCTCGGCAACGAAAAGAGTAAAGCTCTCGAAAGCGGCGAGGCTTGCAAATCCATTCTCTACACGGCAACCGACAAAAATAAGAAGACGGCTCTTGCGTCGTTGAAAGGAATTGCGCAAAATCTGTTCGTCGGCACGGGCACGGATTCAGATAAGCTTTACAGCAGAGACGAAAACGGCAATTTTGTCTTGGCGGCGGCGATAACCACGGCACAAAGCGGCGATGATTCGGGCGTAATTACCCTTTACAAAGGCGCGGAAGCCACAACCAATATCACTGTCGGAAACAATGAAAAGTACACCCTTGCACTCAGCAGAAACGGCGACACCGCAATTTCTGCTCCAACAACGACAAACGACACATGGACTTACGACAAGAAAGCCGGCAAAATTACTCTCAACGCCGAAGTTAATTCCGGATTCCTTGAGGCAGTCGGCGGCAAAACTCTTACCTATGTCAAACCCAAAAAGGTTGATAAAGACACAGGCGACCTTGTCGCTGAAGAAGTCGTAGTAATCAGCGGGCTCGCAAATCCGAGCAAAGAAGCCAGCACGTCAACACTCAGCCCAAATACAGAAAACACAGATCCTTCAGCCGGTGATATTGCTTTAAGTCAAGACGAGGCTTCGGGGATCACTACGATCACTTTGTCGCAGGATTTACTCAAAAAAGGAAATGTCACGATCAACAACGCGGCATATAAACTCGCGCTTGACTCAACTATTCCCGGCGCAAACGGCAGTGCTCCCGACCAAGCTAATCTTTGGGTAGTCAAAGGCGCAAATGCCACTTTTGAAAAGGTTGTTCCCGAATATTGGTCTTACGATTCAAACAAGAATACTATCACCTACAAGGCGGAACAAATCGTCAAAACGGACGGCAAGGATACCATCTACGCGACAATTTCGGGCTTGCAGACGAAAATCGGTAGCGACAATGTAACTTACAAACTCGACAATGAAACTGATACTTCTACAGTCGACAACAAGACGGTTCTTTATTCGACGGACAGCGGCTCAACTTGGAAAACTGCTTTCTCGATTGACGAAACCAATAAGAAAATCACTTTTGCCACAACCGCTGTCATCAACAAATCGGTTAAGCTCGACACCAAAAAATTCCCCGGTTACACCCTTGATCTCGCAGATAAAGAAAACGAGGCTCTCGAACTTTCGGGCGAGGCTTCTTGGAAAATCAGCGGCACGACAGCCACACTCACGGGCATTATGAGTGACGATAGTACAGGTTGGACTGTAAGCGACGGCGAGATTAAATCTGTATCTGTAAAAAAGAATGATAAAGTTGTTTTGGCGACGATAACAGGTTTGGCGGGCGGCTTGATTGAAGGCGAGGTTGCGGACAGTACCCAAGCAGTTGCTTCTTCCGCCAGCACGGGAGACTTTACGATTACAAACACCTTCGGACCGAAAGATTCGACGGGCAAAGCTCCTTCAGAAGAAGTTATCGACGTAAACGGCAGTGTCATTACGCTTAAGCCGAAAGCTCTTAACAAACAGGATGTAAACATTTCGGGCAACGGCGGATATACTCTGGCACTTGACGGCACTGTTGCAACTCCGAGTAGCGGTTACGGTTGGAAATCGAACTCCAAAACCTCCGCAAATTATTATTCGGGCACAACGGCAGGTTATACCGAAGCTTCCGATACCAAAATCACCTACTCGGCAGATAACCTCAGCACATATGCAGGCTATATCAGCGGCATCAAAGAAGGTTTCACGATCAACGACGCGGGCGAGCTCGGCACTTTGGACAGCGACGGCAATTTCGTCAACGGAATTACTGTCAGCGGTTCAACAGCTACGATCTCTTCGGCATTGCTCGGCGATTCCGACGTTACCAGCGGTTTCACCCTTGCAATCGACGGCGGCAACATTACACCGGAGCAAACCAAAGGTTGGCGCATTTTGGGATCGTCGGCTCTCTTCACCAAATACACTCCGAAACAATACACGGCAAGCGGTACAAAAATTACTTACACACAAGACCAATACGCCAATACTGTTGTGGAGTTGACGGGCTTAAAGAACGGCTTGACGACTCAAAACGGCGCACTCGGCACAGTCGACAAGAACGGCACTTTCACTGAGGCAGAAGGAATCACTTTCGACGACACCGCCAGAACAATTACGCTTGACGATTCTGTTCTTGATAAGAAAACAGTTCAAGTTGCAAGCGGCGACTACACGTTGAAGCTTGCCGACAACCAAGACAGCGAACGCTCCACAGATACAGGGGAATGGAAAAAGAAAAGCGACACCGCGGCTTCTTATACAATCACGACAAGCGCGGGTTACAAAGTCGCTGAAACCTCTGACGCTTCCACCAACGGAAAATCCATAAGCTACAAGACGAAGAGCACCTCCACAATCGACATTACGGGCTTGAAAGGTGTTACCGATGCCTCTGAAATTACAGAAACGACATTTGCGGGCGTAACTGATACAAATAAAATTTCAGGTATCGCAATCGATCATGAAGAAGGCACAATCACTATCAGCAACAGTGTATTGAACGGAAGTACTGCGGATGTCAAGATGTCGGGCAACGGTTCTTCAAATTATGAACTCGCACTCAATGGTAATGTTACAACGCCCAAACCGGAAAATGCAAAATTAAGCTACACAGCCAAAGACGGTTCGGTAGTCATGACCGGCAATATCGGCGAAGGTTGGACTGTTTCTTCGGATAAAAAATCTATTCTTCACACCTCGGCAGTCGGAACAGCAAGTGATGCAGGTACGCTTGCGACAATCAAAGGGCTTGCCAAGAATGTTACCGATCTCACGGCTTCAACTACAGACTCCACCGCCGACGTTTATTTCAACGCCTCAAATCAATTTGTACTTTCTCAAGATGCTTTGGGCACTTCAAACGTCACAATCACGACGCCTAAAGGCACGAGCTACGATCTCAAGCTTGCCGATGATGTGGTTAAAGAAACAAAATTGGATACTTCGTGGCACATAAACGGCAACACCGCCACTTACAAGACCGTCAATATCGGCTACTATGAAGACGACGACAAGAAAAACAGCATAATCTATCACAAAGAAACCGATGTAAAGAATCCCGTAATCAAGACGGCGACAATCAGCGGGCTCGACAAAGACAAACTCGCAACTTGCACGGTTAAAACCACTACGGACTCCGAAGGCAACGAACTCGGAACAATTATCGGAAAAACAGTCGACGGCACTTGGTACGATTATCTCACGATTGCGGACGGCAAAGTCACTGTTTCCAAAGAGTTGCTCGGCACCTCGAATGTCACGCTCAAGGAAAAAGATTATACTCTTGCCCTTGCATCAAATGTTCCGACAGCGACAGCCAACACAGCCGATTGGCAAAATGTTACCGAATGGGTAACCAGCGGCAACAACGCCACTTATAAGACTTACAACAAAGAGTATTACACTCTCAACGGCAACACAATCACAGTCACGAAGGCAACGAACGGCTCGACACTCGCGACAATCAGCGGCATTGCCAAGAACACAGATCTTATCGCAAAAGGTATCGATCTCAACGACACGACTTATTACAACCCCACGACCAAGACACTTACTTTAACCAACGATATGCTTGCCGATAAAAATGTTACGCTCAAGGGCGAAGGTTATTCCCTTGCCATTGACAGTGCCAGTGTTGACGCACCGACGACGAGCAACGAAACTTGGGCGCAAAGCGGCAACAAGCTTACTCTTTCGGGCAACGTTACGGCAGGTTACACTTTGTCCGACGACAAGAAGACTGTTACCTACACCAAAGCTCAGGCATATGCAACAGATGCCACAGGCAAAGTTACCTCGAAAGCGGCAACTCTTGCAAATATCAGCGGTATCAAAGCAGGTTTGTTGACGAAAGACGAAACGGCGAGTTCTATTGCCGGCATTACGATTGGCGAAAAAGACGAAACCACCGGCATTACCCCGATCACTTTGGACGCTCGCGTTGTCGACGCCAAAAATATCACAATCGGCAAAACCGAACCTTACAAACTCGTTCTCGATACCACAGATGCAACCAATCCTGTTCCGACTGTTACAGAGCTGGATAAGACATGGAATTTCGATAAGGCTAAAAACGGAACTTTGATTTACGAATCGCCGGTTTCTGCAGGTTATGCCGCTTCAACCGACGGAAAAACCGTCACTTACACCGCCGCTGTCACGACAGCTCTTGCGACAATCAGCGGGCTTAAAAAAGTCAACACGGATACAAGCAAAGGCGATTATTTTGAGCTCGTAGCCAAAGACGGCGATAATACGATTATCCAAATCAAAACGATCAAAGACTCTACTGCAACGGAGCCTGAATACGAATACACCGACGCCATCAAACTCACTCCCGCAACGGGAACATCGGCGGGCACAATCGAATTGCTCACTACGGATGTATTCGGCGGCAACAAAATTTCTATCAACAACAAGGATAACTATACCTTGTCCGTTGCAGACGCTCTCAAACCGCAATCTTTCGGCGGCGCGGCAGTCGGACAGGACAGCATCGGCAGTGCTGCAAGTGACTACAAATCCGCGAGATGGTATGTCAGCGGCTCGAATGCGGAGATCAAACAAGGTTACTCGGAAGGTTACGCCGCTACGAGCGACGGCAAAGCTGTCAATTACGTTAAAGAAAATGCTACTGCAACCGTTGCCAAGATAACCGGTTTGGGCAAAGGGCTTGTAGTCAGCACTTCCAAAGATGTAGTTGCGGTCAAAGACAACAACGGCAATGTCACAGGTTTTGAAGCGGCGGAAGCAGGTTTGCTCGGTACCACTTCAAACGCCACTACCCAAAAGAATGTAAAGGTATTCAATTCGGGTGCTTATATCGATAACACTTCAACCGTAAACTACATAAGATTGGGTACAAATGTTCTCGGTACGACGGACATCAATCTCGACAGCGACAACTATGAGTTTATTCCGCAAACCGATGCCACCAACAACGTTAAAGAGTCTCAAAAGGACGATGCCCAATGGTTCAACAAGAACGGCACTGTAACGCTTGTTCAGGAAACCACAGCGGGATTCACGCTTTCAAGCGACGGCAAGAAATACACCTACACGAAGGCAGGCAAAGCGGGCGGCGATACTCTTGTAACAGTCAGCGGGCTGAACAAAGACTTCTTCGGCTCCTCCGCAAATCTCCCCGTAAGTTCCGAAGGCGGAATTTCTCTCAACGTAAATACAAATGTTATCACGTTGAAGAATTCGGCACTCAATCAAAACAAAGTTACAGCCAAAGCAACCGACAAAAATACAACTTACACACTCGCGCTCGATTCAACAAGTTCAGATTCTGTTGCAACTTCGGCAGTGACGGCGACGGAGTGGGTAACGCCCATTAACGGCACAACCGCCACTTACAAGACTTATGAAAGAGGCTTCTACGGTTTTGCCACAGTCAGCGGCGGCGGCTACGATTATTCAACAGTCAACTACACCAAAGAAACCAACGGCACAACTTGGGCGAAGGTTGACGGTCTCGCGAAAAACGCCACAATCACGGGCAGCGAATTCGACAACAGCAAAAAAGTTGTCTCGGTAACCGAAGCAATGTTGGGGCTTACGTCGACGACAGATAATGACGGTAATGTATCATATTCAACCAACGGCAAAACCGTTAAAGTTTCCACAGGCGATGCTTACACTCTCGACATCAGCGACGTCACTACCGCGCTCAATAATGCCAATCTCATGTCTTCTTACGAAGTAAAAGATTCGACCAAAGAAGGTTGGACAGTCAGCGGCGGCAATGCAAACTACAAAGCCACGATAACCAAAGGCTACATGCTCTCCGAAGACAAGAAAACCTTAACTTGGACGGACAAGGATAAAGCCGCTCAGCAAATCATTTCCATCAGCGGTTTGGCTTCCACAGCCGCAATTTCTGATAGTGATGTTTCCGGCAATGTTATCACGTTGGATGACAACGATCTCACCAACAAAGATGTCAAGCTCAGCAAGGGCGACGGTTACACTCTCGGACTTAGCGGCGTATCCGCATCTAAAGTAACGTCAATCAGCAGTTGGAATGCAAAAGGCGGCACGGGCACGCTTACGGGTTTGATGACGGCAGGTTGGGAACTTTCTCCCGACAAAAAATCTGTCCTTTACACGGCAGAATCAAAAGACAACAAGGGCGTTGACAAACCTGTCAATATCGCGGTAATTAAAGGCATGGCTACAACTTACAGCGGCTCCGAGCCTTCCAACAGTTCTTATGATTCAACTACAAATACGTTGACATTGGGCGGTGCCGATCTTCAAAAGAAAGTTACGCTCAGCGGCGGTGCCAAAAATGTTAATATCGGATACAACTTCGCTTCAGATTTCAGCAACGACGCCTCGATAACGGGTACAGCAAACTCCGACAGCATCACGATTGCAGGTTCGGGCGTGTATGTTGACGCGGGCAACGGTGACGACTTTGTTACTTTCACGGGGCACGGAAATACTTTCTTCTATGCAAGCGGCAAGGGCAATGACGTTATCGCGAACTTCGCTTCCAACGATACGCTCAATATCAATGCGGCAGTTTCGGCAGAGAATATTAAGCTCAGTGACGACGGTGAAGATGTCATTGTTGCAATCGGTAAGAACTCAATCACTCTTGACGATTACGGCTCAAGTAAGGGTGCTTTGAGTATCATTGACAAGACTAAGGCGACAACCACTTACACTTGGGACAGCGATCTAAGTTGCTATGTTGCTCCGAAGAGCTCAAGCAGTTCCTATGTGCTTGAAGACACCTCCAGCCTCTCGCTTACTCCGACGAGTCTTACCAAGAGCGATGCCGTTTCCTACAGCAGCGGCAACGACAATAACAAGAAGTAATTGACAAGAAATAAATTAACGGCTCAATAAATTTCGGGCAGTTGAGAAGAAATTCTCGACTGCTTTTTTGTCCCCTTTTTTCCAAAAAGTGGAAGGATTTACAACTTTTCTTTTGTTGCGCCCAAAAGAAAAGTTGCCAAAAGAAAAGGGCGTAGACCGGCAAAGAAAACATCCTGTTTTCGTTGCCGGCGGGCGCACGTCCATGTGCGCCCGTGCTCCACTTCGATTTGGTTTTCTTTTCGCATTGCTTTTCGGCAACTCGTCACTTCGATTCATTCAAAATTTCTTTTTATATATGGAATCAACTTTCTTTTGTTGCGCCTATACTTTTGCGGTCGGTACTCGTTCACCGCTATAAATTCATTACAAATTCCTAATTCCTAATTCCTAATTCCTAATTAAAAAAGCGGCTCGCCCCGTTTGGAGTGAGTCGCTGATTTTTTTTGTTCAGAGATTGTTGCAGATAATTTCGGTTGCCTGCGCGGTACCGATTTTTTTAAAGCCGTCGGAGAAAATATCGGCGGTGCGCCAGCCGTCGGCAAGCGTTTTGTCAATCGCGTTTTCAATCGCTTTGGCGGCGTCTTCTTCCTTCAAACTGTAGCGCAAAAGCATTGCCGCGCTTAAAATCGTGCCCATAGGATTTGCAATGTCTTTGCCTGCAATGTCGGGCGCGGAGCCGTGAATCGGTTCGTAAAGGCTGGTGAGTTCGCCGATTGACGCGCTGGGCATCAAACCGATTGAGCCGCCGATAACCGCCGCCTCGTCACTCAAAATGTCGCCGAAAATATTATTCGTGACTATAACATCAAATTGCTTCGGGTTAAGGACAAGTTGCATTGCCGCATTGTCAACGTAAAGATGATTCAGTTCGACTTCGGGATAATTTTTCGCAACGTCAACAACAACTTTTCTCCAAAGTCTGCTCGCTGCCAAAACATTTGCCTTGTCTACCGAAGTAACTTTTCCGCGCCGAAGTTTCGCCGTCTCAAAGGCAAGTTTCGTTATGCGTTCGATTTCGGGCACGGAATAAATTTCTGTATCCCAAGCCTGCTCGACGCCGTCTTTAATTTCCGATTCGCAACGAGGTCCGAAATAAATCCCGCCGACCAATTCGCGGACAATAAGCAAATCGGAGCCTTCGACGAGTTCAGATTTAAGCGGCGAAGAATTTATCAGTTCCTTATAAACTTTTGTCGGGCGAAGGTTGGCAAAAAGTCCGAGCCCTTTACGCAAGCCGAAGATAGCTTTTTCGGGACGAAGATGAACGGGCAACGAATCCCATTTCTTGCCGCCGACTGCGCCGAATAAAACGCCGTCAGCTTTTTTGCAAGCGTCAAGGGCTTCGTCGGTTAAGGGCGTCCCGAATTTTTCATAGGAAGTGCCGCCCGCGTCGCGAGTTTCAAACTCCAAACCGATTTTAAATTTCTCATCGATTTTTTTTAGCACTTCGACGGCAGATTTTGTAATTTCCTGCCCGATGCCGTCGCCGGGTATCACGATAATTTTTTTCATGAACAAACTCCTTTTAATATAAGGGGGAATAGCAGAAGGGGCGGCATTGACGCCGCCCCCTACGCCGCGTTTGAACAGGATGTTCAAGCGGCGACGCCCCTGCGAGGCGAATTTCTTTTGCTTCTTTTCTTTCTTCGCTGAAAGAAAAGAAGTTCAATCAACAAATTGAATCGATTAGCAAAATCGAAGTGACGAGCCGCCGTTATGTCAGCCGGTTCCGCGAATCCACGCTTTGGCAAAGGGGGGATTATTTGCCCGCCAAAACTTTGTAGCCCGCAATTCTTTCTTCGGCGTCGTGTTGAGTTTTTTCAAAGAGTGCCTGCGCGGCTTCCGGGAAATTCCTTTTCAGAGACGAATAACGAACTTCGCCCATCAAAAATTCTTGGAACTTGGAAAAATCGGGTTCCTTGCTGTCAAGCGTGAAAGGATTTTTATTCGTGCCGACAAGCTGAGGATTGTATCTCCAATTTGCCCAATAACCGCATTGAACGGCGAGCTTGCCTTCGAGTTGCGAAGAACCCATGCCTTTTCTTATTCCGTGATTGATGCAGGGCGAATAAGCAATAATCAACGAAGGTCCGGGATAAGCTTCGGCTTCGGTTATCGCTTTGAGCAACTGATTTTGATCCGCGCCCATAGAAACTTGCGCGACATAAACATAACCGTAACTCATAGCCATTTTGCCGAGATCTTTTTTCTTGGTCTTTTTGCCCGTTGCGGCGAATTGCGCAATGGCAGCGGCGGGAGTCGCCTTGCTGGCTTGTCCGCCCGTGTTGGAATAAACTTCGGTATCGAAAACAAAAATGTTGATGTCTTCGCCGCTTGCCAAAACATGATCCAAACCGCCGTAGCCGATGTCGTAAGCCCAGCCGTCGCCGCCGAGAATCCATTGCGAACGCTTAACGAAGAAGTCGCGGTTGTCATAAATTTTATTGAGCAGGGGATTATCGCCTTTCTGCGCGGCAAGAAGTTCAGATAATTTATCTGCGCGGTCTCTGGTATTTTCGCTGACGTTGAGATTTTCTTTCCAATCAGTCAAAGCGGCGCGAAGTTCTTCGGAAATATTTTCGTCAAGAACTTTTTCTGCGTCGGAAGCCAAAGCCTCACGAATCGCCTTGACGCCTAAAAACATTCCGAGCCCGTATTCGGCGTTATCTTCAAAAAGCGAATTGCCCCAAGCAACGCCGTGCCCGCGATAATTTTTTGTGTAAGGCATGGCGGGAGCCGACGCGCCCCAAATCGAGGAACAGCCCGTAGCATTGGCAATCATCATTCTGTCGCCGAAAAGTTGCGTCAAAAGTTTTGCGTAAGGAGTTTCGCCGCAACCCGCGCAGGCACCGCTGAATTCAAACAGCGGCTGTTCAAATTGACTGCCGATAACCGTTGTTTTTTTGGTCGGATTATTTTTCGGCGCAACTTTAATTCCGAAGTCGAAAATTTTTTGTCGGGCTTTAGCCGCGTCGTCAAATCTAACCATAGTTAAAGCTTGCTTCGGACAAACTTGCGCACAATTTCCGCAACCGAGACAATCATAAGTCGAAACGGCGATTGTAAGATTGTACGCGCCGCGAGAAATTTTTGACGGAATTGATTCCATGTTTTCGGGAGCATTTTTAAGTTCGTCGTTGGTTGTAAGAATCGGGCGAATTGCCGCGTGCGGGCAGACGAACGAACATTGATTGCAACCGATACATTTTGATTTATCCCAAGCGGGAACTTTAATAGCCGTGCCGCGTTTTTCGTAAGCCGTGCCTCCGACAGGAAAAGTTCCGTCCGCAAGCTCAACAAATTTGCTGACGGGCAGATTATCTCCCTCTTGACGATTCATGACGTTTTGAACTTCGCTGATAAATTTCGGCGGATTGACTTGCTGAGATTTTTGATTCATGCTGGTATCTTCAACGTCCCAATCGGCGGTGTCGACTTTGTGCAGAGCCTCAATGCCCTTATCAATCGCGCCGCAGTTCATGTCAACGATATTTTGTCCCTTCGAGCCGTAAGATTTTTCGACGGCGTCTTTAAGATATTTAACGGCTTCTTCAATCGGAATGATATTCGCGAGTTTGAAGAAAGCGGCTTGCATAACCATATTGAAACGCCCGCCGAGTCCGAGTTCGCCCGCGATTTTTACGGCG
Organism: uncultured Selenomonadales bacterium; assembly: GCA_937877655.1. Classification (GTDB taxonomy): domain Bacteria; phylum Bacillota; class Negativicutes; order Selenomonadales; family Selenomonadaceae; genus Quinella. The sequence goes on along the minus strand of CALFJC010000139.1, from coordinate 39,423 downwards.
TTGACGGTGTAGACGTTGATATTATTTTCCTTAATGTAGCGTTTCATGTAAGGTTTAAGTTTCTTGCCGAGTTTTTCGTCGCTCCAATCGGTGTTCAAAAGGAAAGTGCCGTTCGGTTTCAAGCCCGCAATAAGATTGTAATGATGGACATAACTTTTTTGCGAACAGGAAACAAAATCGGGCTTAGTGATAAGGTAAGGCGAAGTTATCGGCAATTTTCCGAAGCGCAAATGGCTCATTGTAATACCGCCCGATTTTTTGGAGTCATAGGCGAAATAAGCTTGCGCGTAAAGTTCCGTGTTGTCGCCGATAATTTTAATGGCAGATTTATTCGCGCCGACAGTTCCGTCCGAGCCGAGCCCCCAGAATTTGCAGGCAGTAGTTCCTTCGGGCGTCAAGTCAACGTCATGATGAGAAGTTGCGAGAGATTTATTTGAAATGTCGTCTTCAATACCGATTGTGAAACCGTTCATTGGCGAATCTTTTTTAAGTTCTTCAAAAACGGCTAAGAGTTGGTCGGGCGTTGTATCTTTTCCGCCGAGCCCGTAACGTCCGCCGACAATCACGGGTTTAATATCGGCGTCGTAGAAAGCAGATTTCACGTCAAGATAAAGCGGTTCGCCGACGGCTCCCGATTCTTTTGTGCGGTCGAGGACGGCGATTTTCTTAACGGTTTTGGGAATTGCGTTAAGGAAATGTTTGACGGAGAACGGGCGATAAAGATGGACGCTGACAACGCCGACTTTTTCTCCGCGTTCATTGAGATAAGCCGCCGCCTCCGAAGCGGCTTGGCAACCCGAACCGATGGCGATAATAATTCTTTCGGCGTCGGGAGCTCCGCTGTAATCGAAGAGATGATGAACGCGCCCCGTAATTTTCGCGACGTCTGCCATAATTTCTTCAACAATGTCGGGTAATTTATCGTAATTGTTGTTGACGGTCTCGCGAATTTGGAAATAAACATCTGGATTGGTTGCGGTACCGCGCATGACGGGATGATCGGGATTAAGCGCATTGCGGCGGAAAGAGTTCACGGCGTCGAAGTCCAAAATTTTTGCAAGGTCTGCATAATCAATGACTTCGATTTTTTGAATCTCATGCGACGTGCGGAAGCCGTCAAAGAAATTTATAAAGGGAATTCTGCCCTTAATCGCCGCGAGATGCGCCACTGCCGACAAATCCATAACTTCTTGGACACTTGACTCGGCGAACATTGCGCAACCCGTTTGACGCGCCGCCATAACGTCTTGATGATCTCCGAAGATGCTTAGCGTCGAAGTTGCCAGAGCTCGCGCCGAGACATGGAACACGCCCGGCAAAAGTTCTCCCGCGATTTTGTACAGATTTGGAATCATCAATAAAAATCCTTGCGACGCCGTGTAAGTTGTCGTCAATGCGCCTGCTTGAAGCGAGCCGTGAACCGTGCCTGCCGCGCCGCCTTCCGATTGCATTTCAATTAAACGAACTTTTTGCCCGAAAATATTTTTGACGCCTTTCGCCGCCATTACGTCCACATCTTCAGCCATAGGCGAGGACGGCGTTATCGGATAAATCGCCGCGACGTCCGTAAATGCGTAGGAAATATACGCCGCTGCTTGGTTGCCGTCCATCGTCTTCATTTTTTTTGCCATAAGCTTTCTGAGTTCTCCTTCCAACATTGGAAAATAATTTTGCGAAAGATTATAACATGCGGCTATAAAAATGTAAACCGCACCGCATATGTTGAAAATTTTGTCCCCTTTTTTCCAAAAAGTGGATTCGCAAAATCATTTTGTTTAACTACTTTTTCTTTGCTGCGCCCAAAGAAAAAGTAGCAAAAAGAAAGGGCGTTTGCCCCGCAAAAAAAACATCCTGTTTTTATTGCGGGCGGGCGCACGTCCATGTGCGCCCGTGTCTTAACCACCCGCTGTTTATCTTACAATTAATTTTTTTACGGACGAGGCTTGCCGCATTCCGCGCAGAATTTTCCTTTGTTGACTGCGCCGCATTCGCATTTCCATTCGTTGCTGACGGGCTTTGGCTTGCCGCACTCGGAACAGAATTTTCCTTTATTGACTGCGCCGCATTCGCATTTCCATTCATTGACGACGGGTTTTGGTGCTCCGCACTCCGCGCAGAAATTTCCGCGGTTTTCTTCGTGCCCGCAAGCCGAACATTTCCATGTGGGAGGTTTTTGCTGTTGTTGAGATTGTTGCGCCGCCTGCTGTTGTTGTTGAGCCATTGCAAATAAATTTCCCGCGTTGACTCCGCCCGCCTGTTGAGCCATGCCCATTCCCATAAAACCTGTCATTGCGCCTGCCGTATTTTGTGCCGCGCTTTGCATTGCATTTGCCTGCGCCGCCGTAATTGCCGCCGCCGCCATTGCAGGATTTCTCAACGCGCCGCTACGTTGCATTTCCTTAATCATGTTGGCATCTTCTTCGCTCGCGCTGACATTCGAGACGCCGAAAGAAACAACTTTCAAGCCGCGCAATTCGCCCCATTTTTGACTTAAGACTTGGTTAAGGGCGTCGGCAATTTCCGTTGTATGTGCGGGCAATGCCGAATATCTTATTCCCATTTCGGAAATTTTTGCAAAGGCGGGCTGAAGAGCCGTCATCAATTCCGTTTTCAACTGCGCGTCAATCTCGGAGCGATTATAAACGTCCTTGACGTTGCCGCAAACATTTGAATAAAACATAATCGGATTGATAATTTTGTAGCTGTAGGAGCCGAAACATTTTATCGCAATGTCGACATCAAGCCCGATATTGTAATCGACGACGCGAAAAGGAATCGGGCTGGGCGTGCCGTATTTGTTCCCGATAATTTCTTTCGTGTTGAAATAATAAATGCGTTCGTCACGCCCTGTATCGCCGCCGTAAGTAAAACGATCTCGCATTGCAAAAAAAATGTCTTGAATATTTTCGACGATTGTTTTGTTGCTGTTGAAAAGGGACGGCTCGGTTGATTTGTCGTAAATGTATTCGCCGCTGTCCGCGCAGAGATCGATAACTTTTCCGTTTTGAACAATCATCATGCATTGCCCGTCGTTGACGGAAATTTTTGATCCGTTAGTGATAATGTTGTCGTCGCCGTCATTTGAACTCCAACGGCTGGTTTTGCGTCTGTGCCCCTTCGCAACCAAAATTTCCGGCGAAAGACTGTCGCAATAAAAATATTCTTTCCATTGGTCACCGAGCACTCCGCTTGCCGCCGCCAATGCCGCTTGAATCAATCCCATTAAAAATTCTCCTTTCTGAACTGGACATTTTGGAAAAGTTTAAACCAAAAATTTTTATTTTGCAAGAGACATTGCCGCCGTCATTGACACGCCGATAAATTTAGCTTATCATAGCCGCGAAAATTGAATATGGATTGGATCGGGTGGCGCAAGCCTCAATAAGGAATTCGGTATAAGCCGAAGCGATCACGTCACCGTAACGACGAGCGATGCCGCAATTATGTCACTGGGAGAATTAGGTGATAGCTGATAGAAAATTCTATAAGCTATAAGCTACAAGCTATAACCTAACCTGGGAAGGCGCGGCGGAGCGATGACTCGGAGCCGGGAGAATTGCCCGATTAACAATCGCCGCTTGACCTGCGAGTGACGGGGACGGAGATTTTTTTTCAATTAGGAATGAGGAATTAGGAATTAGGAATGAAAAAATAATTCTCAATTCCAAGTTTTTGATTGAGTTCCTGTTCGCAATGCGGGCGGGAAATTTTTTTTGGAGGTGAACTTTTTGAATCGGTTGGCGAATCGTCTTTTGCAAATGCTGATAACGTTAATCGGCGTGAGTTTCTTGACGTTTTGTTTGGCTTACCTTGCGCCCGGCGATCCTGCCGCAATGCTCCTCGAATCGGCAGATACAATCGTTTCCGAAGAAGTTTTGCAGAAGACGCGAGAAGAACTCGGACTCGACAAGCCGTTTTTGGTGCAATACGGAAATTGGGCGGCGGGACTTCTTCACGGCGATATGGGAATGAGTTACTCGGCGAAAAAACCTGTCGTCGAAAAATTATCGGAAGGTTTTGTCGGAACAATTTTATTGGCGTTCGTGACAGTTATTTTCGTGCTGATAATTTCAATTCCGCTGGGCATTTGGTCGGCAGTAAGACAAAACGAATGGCCCGATTATCTCGTAAGATTTTTTTCGTTTATCGGAGTTTCAATGCCCAATTTTTGGCTGGGATTAATTTTGCTTTATATTTTCGGCTTGAAACTCGGACTTTTCCCAATCGCAAGCTCGACAGTCACGGCGAAGGGAATAATTTTGCCCGCGATAACTTTGGCAATTTATCAATCGACAAAATATGTTCGGCAGGTGCGCACGGTAATTTTGGATGAACTTCATCAAGATTACGTCGTGGGAGCGCGGGCGCGAGGCTTAAGCGAGTCTGCAATTTTATGGAAACATGTTTTGCCCAATGCCGTTTTGCCGCTGATAACTCTTTTGGGAATGTCAATCGGTTGGCTGCTCGGCGGCGTCGCGGTTATCGAAATAGTTTTCTCTTGGCCGGGCATGGGCAATATGGCGGTACGGGCAATAATGATGCGCGATTATCCGCTGATTGAAGGTTTCGTGTTATGGATAGCCGTCGTCTACATGATGATAAATTTTTTGGTCGACTTGTCGTATTCCTATCTCGATCCAAAATTGCGGAAGGGTGAACAACGTTGATTGAAGTTTTCAAGAAAAATCGGCTGTTCGCGATTTACAGCGCGGCAGTGATTTTGATTTTATTCGTGGCGATTTTCGCGCCTTACCTCGCGCCGCAAGATCCTTTTGACGGGAACATGCGCAACGTTTTGCAACCGCCTTCCACCGAACATTTGCTGGGCACGGACAAACTCGGACGAGATACTTTGTCGAGAATTATTGCGGGAACTCAAGTTTCATTGTTCATGACGATTTGTCTTGTGATTTTGCTCGCGATTGTCGGTTCTGTTGTCGGAATAACTTCGGGTTATTTCGGCGGCAAAGTCGAAATTGTTTTAATGCGTTTTGCCGATATGATGCTTGCATTTCCCGGCGTCGTTTTGGCGATAGCGATTGCGGGAATTTTGGGCGGCTCGGTCGTCAACACAATCATTGCGCTTTTGGCTGTCGGTTGGGCGAAATATGCGCGCCTTGTCAGAAGTCTCGTTATAAAACTTCGCAACAATGATTTTATAATCGCCGCGCAGGTCAACGGCACCAAAACGATAAATATTTTGTGGCGACATATTTTGCCGAACATTTTACCGATGGTCGTTATCACGGGCGCAATGGACATCGGGACAATGATGATGGAAATTGCGGGCTTATCTTTTTTAGGCTTCGGCGCACAACCTCCGACGCCCGAATGGGGATTGATGCTCAACGAAGGGCGGCAATATATTCAAACTGCTCCGTGGCTGATGGTTTATCCGGGCGCAGCGATTTTTATTGTCGTGGCAACTTTCAATCTCTGGGGAGACAGCTTGCGCGACGTCCTCGACCCGCGTCAACAATGAGGAGAAATTTTATGGAATTGGAAATTTTGAACTTCGATTTCACAATCTGCAAACTCGACTCGACGAAAAATATTTGTTTGAACGACGAGATTTATTTTGTCGGCAGGACGGACAAAGAAATTTCTCTGGTATGCTTGACGAAGAAAACTCCCGAAAATATTTCTGCGCGGGAAGATGACCGGAAGTGTTTCAGAATCGCGGGTGTTTTGGATTTTTCGTTGACGGGAATTTTGGCAAAAATTTCTGTTTTGTTGGCTGAAAATCAAATCGGAATTTTTGCCGTCTCGACATTCAACACCGATTATATTTTTGTCAAAAGCGAAAATTTTAATCGGACGATTGAAGTTTTGAACGCGGCAGGTTATGCGATTAAAAATAATTTTTAAGGAGTGGTTTTAATGTTCAAATGGAAAAAATTACTCACGGCGGCTCTCTGCGCGGGAGCACTGTTTTTTTCGGGTTGCGGCGGAGATGACAGCGGTTCTTCTTCGGGCGGCGATCCAAATGTTTTGAAAGTCGGCGTCACGAATTTTGCCGACACCCTCGAACCAACGCAAAATTATTTCGGTTGGGTTGTCATGCGCTATGGCTTGGGTGAATGCCTCACGAAATTTGATGAAAAAATGAATATCCAGCCGTGGCTCGCCGAAAGTTGGCAAGTCAGCGACGATCATTTGACGTGGACATTTAAAATCCGCGATAACGTGAAATTTTCCAACGGCACGCCTTTAACCGCCGAAGCCGTCAAGAATTCAATCGAACGCGCCTTTGCAAAAAATACTCGCGCCGCAACTTTCTTTGAATACGCCTCGATGACGGCGGACGGACAAAATTTAATTATTCAAACCAATAAACCTTTGCCCGGTATGCCCGGCTACCTTGCAGACCCGCTGTTTATAATCGTCGACACAACCGCCGAGCCTGCTCGCGATTTTTCCAAAGAAGGACCGATTTGCACGGGACCTTACATGGTTGAAAGTTTCGTTAAGGAACGCGCCGTCATGAAACGCAATGAAAATTATTGGGACGGCGAAGTTCCTTATCAGACGGTTGAAATTCCTTCGATTGACGATCCGAATACTCGTGCAATGGCTCTTCAGTCGGGAGATGTCGATGTTGCAGTTAATATCGCGGCGGGCGACATTGACATTTTCAAAGCCAATGACAAATTCCACATTGACGAAATTGCCAGCCTGCGCGTCGTGCTTGCCAGACTCAATCAAAAGCCCGATCACATTTTGAGTGATCCGAAAGTTCGTGCGGCATTAATCGCGGGTTGCGACAGAGAAACTTATAACGACGTTCTTTTGAAGAAAACTTTTATTCCCGGCAAAGCTCCCGTGCCGCCTTCGCTTGATTACGGTTTTGATCAATTAAAAGACCCCAATTCTTACAATCCCGAACGAGCCGCGCAACTTCTTGACGAGGCGGGTTGGAAAGACTCCGACGGCGACGGCATTCGCGATAAGGACGGAAAAAATCTTGAACTTGATTTTGTCGTTTACAATTCCCGCGCAGAACTTCCGCTTTACGCCGAAGCCGTTCAATCCGATCTCAAAAAGCTCGGCTTTGACATAAAAATTAACACCGTCGACTACAACTTGATTGACGGCATGGGCATTAAGGGCGAATACGATTTGCTTATCTCGAATATCACGACTGCCAACACCGGCGACCCCGAAATTTTCTTGACTTGGTATTGGAAATCGAATGCCGACGGCTCCAATCCCCAAAACGGCTCCGGTTACAGCAACCCCGCTTATGACGCAAAGTTGAACGAACTCAGCTCCGAATTTGACGCCGCCAAACGTCGCCAGCTGATTATCGAACTGCAACAAATTTTGCTTGACGACGGCGCGTCTCTTTTCTTCGGCTATCCGCAAACAAATATCATCAATGCGAAATATGTTGACGGCGTCATTATGTATCCTTCGGATTATTATTGGATCACGAAATTAATCAAGCCCGCGAAATAAATTTTTTCCGATTGAGACGTTAATTTTTTTGATGCGGTCAACGTCTCAATTTTTTTTTGAAATGTAAGGGAGTGATTTTATGTTGCTTGACGTAAAAAATTTGGCGGTGTCTTACGGGAAAAATTCCAAGCCGACAATCGCGGGCGTCAACTTCGATTTAAGCGACGGAGAAATTTTGGCGATAGTGGGCGAGTCGGGCAGCGGCAAAACAACCGTTATCCGAGCGATTTTAAATGTTTTGCCGGGCGGCGGACGCGTTTCAGACGGCGCGATAATTTTCGAGGGAAAAAATCTTTTGGACTTGGACGCGGGCGGCTGGAGAAATCTGCGCGGAAAAAATATTTCAATGATCTTTCAAGACAGCGGCAACATGATGAATCCCGTCCACACAATCGGCAAGCAATTTGTCGAATATATTCAAGTACACAGCGATCTTGACAAAAAATCTGCTTGGGAAATGGCGATTGAGAAATTGGAGCTTATGAATCTGCCCAATCCCGAAAATATTTTGAACTCGTACACATTTGAATTGTCGGGCGGCATGAGACAACGCGTGGGAATTGCAATGGCGATAACTTTTCAACCGAAACTTTTACTTGCGGACGAGCCGACTTCCGCTCTTGACGTGACAACGCAGGCGCAAATTGTCGGCGAATTAATGTTCATAACTCGCGGGTCGGGCGCGGCAATGATTATCGTTACTCACAATATCGGCGTTGCCTCTTATTTGGCGGATAATTTAATGGTTATGGCGCAAGGGCGCGTCGTCGAATACGGCAAAACCGAAAAAGTTATAAACAGCCCGCAAGAAGAGTACACAAAAAATTTATTGGCAAGCGTGCCGGAAATCGGAGGGCGGCGTTATGTCTGAAATAATTTTAAGCGTCGAACACATTACGAAAAAATTTCCCGTGTCGGGCGGAAGATTTTTGACGGCTTGCGACGATATAACTTTCAACGTGCGCAAGGGCGAAACCGTTGCGGTTGTCGGCGAATCGGGTTGCGGCAAAACAACTTTGCTTAAAGCGATTATGAACATGCAGAAGCCGACTTCGGGGAAAATTATTTTTCACGGCGAAGACATCACGCAACTTAAAGGAGAAGCCAAGCGGCAAAATTATCGTCATATACAAATGGTTTTTCAAGATCCAACCGCTGCCTTCAATCCCAAAATGAAAATCCGAGACATTGTCTGCGAGCCGCTTTTGAATTTCGATTTAATTTCAAAAGGCGAAGTGGATTCAAGGGCGCGAGAACTTTTAACGCAAGTAGATTTGCCCGCCGATTTTGTGGATCGTTATCCGCACAACATGAGCGGCGGACAACGTCAAAGGGTAGCGATAGCGCGGGCGTTGGCATTGGAGCCCGAAATTATCGCCTGCGACGAAGCAACGAGTGCCCTTGATGTTTCCGTTCAAGACACGATTATAAAACTTTTGGTGAAACTTCAGCGCGAAAAAGGTATCACTTACATTTTTATTTGCCACGATATGGCGTTGGTGAGTTTGTTCAGCCACAGAGTCGCGGTTATGTATCTCGGCAACATGATGGAGAAATTGGACGGAGACAAACTTTATCAAGCCCGCCACCCTTACACGCGAGCACTTTTGAAGGCGGTTTTCTCGACGGATCAGCAAAAAAATCAATACATAGGAATTTTGCCCGGCGACATTCCAAGCCCGCTAAATATTCCGAGCGGCTGTCCGTTTCAAAATCGTTGCGAACATTGTCAAGAGCTTTGCCAAAAAGAAAAGCCCGCCTTCCGCGAGCTTGAAGAAAATCATTTTGTCGCCTGCCATTATCCGCTGTAAAAATTTTTATTGTGCTAGCAATGCGCAGCGTTGCGTACAACCGCGGCTGACACGTTCAAGTTTTTGAGTGGCAAAGCGCGACAGCTGGATGCAACGTCACGTTGCCGCGACCGCTGTTTGCGCACTTTTTAAAAGTGCAAAATTTTTTCCCTTCAATGTCGGAGGGATTTTTTTTGACAATGTGCCGTGACAAATTTATAATCAAACAGAAATTTGTTAAGGAGAGATGCACTTGAACTTTAAAAAATTTTTGGCGACGACAATTTCAATATCACTTATAATTTTCGGCGCGGAAGTCGGAGCGGTGGGAATGCCCGCATCTGAATTGATGAGACTTGACGAAGCTCCGAAAGGCGAAGTCGCTCGTCCCATGCAAACTTTGACTTCGGAAAATTCGGGGCTCAATCCCGGTTATTCCGTCACGCCGATTCAAAACACGCGCCCCGTTGCCCCCAACGACGTTTTGCCGCAAGTGACGGCGACGGCGGCTATCGTTATCGAGGCTTCAACGGGACATGTTCTTTACGAAAGAAATCCCGATCAAAGAATGTTTCCTGCAAGCACAACAAAAATGATGACGCTGATAACCGCGCTTGAAGGCAACAATCTTGATGAAATTGTTACTGTCGGTCCGGGAGCTTACAACGCGGAAGGATCGACGCTTTGGCTTGATGTCGGAGAAAAAATTCCGCTCGGAGATCTTCTTTACGGCATGATGCTAATTTCGGGAAATGACGGCGCGATAGCCATTGCCGAACATTGCGGCGGAAATGTTCCCGACTTCGCCGCCCGCATGACGCAACGCGCACATGATCTCGGAGCAGTCAATACCAATTTCACAAACGCAAACGGCTTGCCCGATCCCAATCACTACACGACGGCTCGCGACTTGGCGATTATGGCTAAGCACGGATTTTCTCTCGAACATTTTGAGGAAATTTGCTCAGCGAAGGAAGTTTCTTTTGGTTGGATTCACGACGCCACAAAACTTTTGCGCAATGAAAATCAAATGCTGTGGCTTTATCGCGGTTGCAACGGAATAAAAACGGGCTACACCGACGCGGCGGGACGTTGCCTTGTCACTTCCGCAAAACAAAACGGCGTTCAATTAATCGCGGTTGTTCTCGACAGCCTTTACATTTGGAACGATTCGATTTTCCTGCTCGATTACGGCTTCGGCAGAGTTTCTTCACAAACTTTGATTCAACCGGGCGAAGTCGTTAAAACCTTGCCGATAACTTCGGGGCGGAGAAAATCAATGCAAGTCAAGACGGCGGGCGAAATAATCATGCCGGTTTTCGCGGGCGACGATAACGCTTATGAAATTGTTTACGACCTGCCCGAAAGTTTGACCGCGCCGATAACGAGCGGCGAGACAATCGGGAAAATTCGTGTGGTTTTGCCCGACGGACGCGAGGCGGCTTCGGTTGACGTTGTTACGACGGTTGACGTTGAGCAAAAATCTTTCTTCAGACTGATTTTGAACAAGATAAAAAGTTTCTTCGCGTAAAAAATTTTGGGAGGTTTTAACATGAGCGAAAGAATTATGTTGGCAGATGAATTGCACAGAAAAGGTTACAGTTGTTCGCAAGCGGTGGCGGTTGCCTGCGCGGATTTGGTTGACGTGCCGAAGGAAATTTTATTCGCGGCGACGGAAGGTTTCGGCTTCGGCATGGGAACAATGGACGGAACTTGCGGCGCGTTGACGGGCGGCTTGCTTATCGCGGGCTTGAAAAACAGTTCGGGCAATTTGGATTCGCCGAAGTCGAAGGCGGCGACGATGAAAATTTCAAAGACAATGCTGAACAATTTCCGAGAAAAAACGGGCGCGATAATTTGTCGGGAGATTAAGGGCGTCGATACGGGTAAAATGCTTTGTTCCTGCCCGAATTGCATTAAACACGGCGTCGAAGTCGTGGAGGAGCAACTGATTAAATGAAAAAATTTTTAGCCGCGCTGATTTTTTTTCTGACGTTGACAAACTCGGCGGCGGCAAATGAAGAGCTCGACGCGGCGGAGATAAGATTGGCTTGCGCAATTTGTTCAATGGGAGCTTACAGCGACGACGAAAGTTATTTGATGCGCTCAATGTTGACTTCTCGCGGCTGGCAGATTGAAAAAATTTCGCAGAAAAATAATCTTGCCGACGCCAAAGCTTATCTGGTGAGTCGGGGCGACGTAAAAATTTTGACGATAGCGGGCACCGAAAGCCTTAAGGATGTCGAAGTTGATTTTCGCGTCGGAAGAGTTTCTTTGAATAAAAATTCCGCGCCGCTTCCTGCCGACGAAAAAAATTCGGGCGATAAAATTTTTGTTCACAGAGGTTTTCGCGATTATGCCGACGTAGTTTTGAGTGACGGGCTCGCCGAACGTTTAAAAACTTCTCTTGAAAAAAATCCCCGCGAAACTCTTTACCTGACGGGACATAGTATGGGCGGCTCTGTCGCAACGATAGCGGCTCTTCGTCTGACGGAAGCAGGCATTTCAAAAAATCAGCTTAAGGTTATAACTTTCGGGGCACCGGCGGTCGGCAGTCATGCGCTTGCGAGAAATTATGCGGAGAAAATCGATTTGACTCGTGCCGTCATGAAGGGCGACGTTTTGAAAAAATCTCTGCGCGTTTTGGGCTATGTTCAATTCGGAAAAATTTTGGAGTATCGCCAGAGCGTCACGTCCGATCATTTTGAACACAAAATGGCAGTTTATCTTGATTGTGCAATTCGCGATTATTACAATGCGGGCGGCACTTTCAAGCAGGAGACGCAAGAAAAAATTTCCGCGTCGATTTACGCCGCGCCGATTTTGCTCGTCAAGGACAGTTTTCACAAGTCGGATAAGGAATTGATTTTGAACGCGCTTAACGACAGCTTGACGAATCATTTCAGCAATTTGATTTTGTCGAGCACAAAGATTGTCGAGATTAAGGAGAAAAAAATTCTTGAGGACGATTTTGATGAATATGTTGACGCCGCAAAAAATTTAGGTTGCGAATATGTTTTGATTCGCGTCCTTCAGGCAAAAAAAATTCGCGACGCGCCTTTAGGTGACAGGCAAGTCACGTTGGAAGAAATTATTTTGGACAAAAACGGTTTCCCGCTGTCAATGCAAACTTCGGGCTCTTCGACGGAGAACTTGACGATTTTTGAAGCCGCACTTGCCGCCCAAGAAAATTTGAACGAACGCCTTAAAAATTTTTTTAGGAACTAGGAACTAGGAACTAGGAATTAGGAACTAGGGAAAAACAGCGGTGAAAGAAGACACGGGCGCACATGGACGTGCGCCCGCCCGCAACAGAAACAGGATGTTTCTATTGCGGGGCTACGCCCCTGCGAGGCGAGTTTCTTTTGCAACTTTTCTTTGCTCGGTCAAAGAAAAGTTGATCCTATACACAAAAATTAATTTAAAACTCAATCAAAGTTTCAAGCCGAGATGGTTTTGCGAGCCCACTTTAGGAAAAAGGGGGACATCTAACTTCCAGCTCTTTGGAGACATCCTGCAAAGGAATTTTTTCCTGCGCGGAAGTCTCCAAATTTTTTATCGTGACGGTCGAAGTCGCAACTTCGTCTTCGCCGATAATCAAGGCAAATTTTGCGCCCGACTTAGCCGCCGCCTTCATCTGCGCCTTCATACTTTTTTTGCCGAAGTCCATAGTCACGGAGATATTTTTCCGCCGCAAATCGGTTAAAAGTTTGAAAGAATAAATTTCAGCCGCCGTTCCCGCCGCAACGATAAACGCGGCGATTTTTTTATTTTGTTCGGGCAAAATTTTTTGAAGTTCAAGCGCAAGCAAAATTCTCTCCAAACCCGCCGCAAAGCCGACAGCCGGAGTATCTTCGCCGCCAATTTCTTTTATCAAGCCGTCGTAACGTCCGCCGCCCGCAACCGCCGATTGAGCTCCGAGCGGCGCATATTGAATTTCAAAAGCGGTCTTGGTGTAATAATCAAGCCCGCGCACAAGCCGATTGTCAACTTCAAAGGCAACGCCCGCCGCCGTCAAAAATTTTTTCAGCGCAGAAAAATGTTCGCGGCAATCGTCACACAAACAAGTTTCAATCTTCGGCGCATCGTCCATGAAATCTTTCAAGCCGTCAATTTTGCAATCAAGAATTCTAAGCGGATTTTTTTCCAGCCGCCGCCGACAATCGCCGCAAAGTTCATCCGCCTCTTCCGTAAAATATTCCGTGAGTTTTCGCCTGAAAATCGGACGACATGCGGGACATCCCACCGTGTTAATTTTCAACTTCAAATCGTCAAGCCCCAAGCTTTTTAAAAACTCCCAAGCCAACAAAATTATTTCGGCGTCAACGGCAGGATTTTTTTCGCCCAAAGCCTCCACTCCGAATTGGTGAAACTCCCGCAAGCGTCCCGCCTGCGGTCTGTCGTAACGAAACATAGAGCCGATATAAAAAAGTTTCACGAGCCCCGCATTGGCATAAAGTTTATTCTGCAGATAAGCCCGTACAACCGACGCCGTGTTTTCGGGGCGCAAAGTTATCGAGCGGTCGCCTCTGTCCGTGAAAGTGTACATTTCCTTATCGACAACGTCCGTGCCCTCGCCTATTCCGCGCAGAAAAAGTTCCGTGTGTTCAAAAGTCGGCGTGCGAATTTCTTCGTAGCCGTAAACTTTGCACAGCTCCCGAATTTTATTTTCAAGCCGAAGCCAACTTTCAATTTGACTCGGCAAAATATCTTTGGTGCCTCTCGGCGCATTCGTCAGCAAAATTTCTACCTCCTTAAATTTTTAAATCGGCGACAGAAAACAAAGCCGCACTCCCCGAAATTTTAACGCGCTCGCCCAAAACTTCACAATGTAAAATTCCGCCGCGAGCAGACGCTTGCCGCGCAATAATTTTTTTCTTGCCGAGCCGAGCCGCCCAATACGGCGCGATAAGACAATGCGTCGAGCCCGTCACGGGGTCTTCGGGCACTTTGACTTTCGGCGCGAAGACTCTTGACGCGCAGTCAAAATTTTTATCGGCGGCAGTCACGGCTTGCGTCAATCCGTCCAATTTTTTCAGCGCGTCCAAGTTCGGCGAAAGTTTTTCCACAGCCTCCGCCGACTCCAAAACCATCAATAAATCTCTGCCGAGATAAGCCTCCAAAACTTTTGCGCCGATTGCCTCCGACATCTCCCGCGTTACGAGAATTTTTTTCGGCACATACGCGGGAAAATCCATCTCAAAAAGATTTTCCTTGCGCTCAACGAAAAATTTTCCGCTCAATGTTTCGAATTCAATTCGGCGCGAATTTTTTTCATAAAAATTGAAAAGCACAAATGCCGTCGCCAACGTCGCGTGTCCGCAAAAATTTATCTCGGCGGCGGGCGTGAACCATCTAAGCCGATAAAAATTTCCTTCCTTGACTGCAAACGCCGTCTCCGACAAATTATTTTCCATTGCAATATTGCGCATCAATTCTTCAGACGGAAAACTTTCCATGATGCAAACACCCGCAGGATTCCCGCCGAAAATTTTTTCCGTAAATGCATCAACGATAAATTGTTTCATTGTTTCTCCCTGCCCAAAATTCTTTTGAACGCCTCAAAGTTTTGCAACTCGTTCGAGCGACAATAAATCGCGAAGACAATTTCTTTGAAGTGCCCCGCAAATTCGGGCAAAACTTTTTTGTAAGCCTGCGCGACGACTTCGGGATTATTTTTGAACGCGCCGCAACCGAAAGCTCCCGTCACAAAAATTTCCGCGCCTTGATAAGCCGCAACCGTGAACATGTGCCGAATTCTTTTCTCCTGCAAAGCAAAAAGTTCTTCGTCGCTTATCGCGAACTTGCGTAAATTCGGCGCGGCAACAGTTATCACGTCAACCAAATCCCATTTGTCACGCGGCAACCGTGCGGGTCTGTCGACATCACTTTTGCAAATAATTATTTCGGGCGAATAAATGCAGGCGTCATCATAAAGAGGATCGTTGCGCTCGCGATTGACTTTGTAATAACTTTTCCAATTCTCTTCGGTGTTGAGCACGGGATAAAGCGTCGAACAACGACAAAGAGCTTCTTCCTGCGCCCGCGCCCCGTATAAAACTCCGCCGCCCGGATTTGTCGCCGAAGCAAAATTATGAACCGCAATTCTCAACTCCAAATGTTTTTTCTGCATTGAAATTGCCGCGTCAAAAGTTCTGCGCTTAACGACCGTCACAATGGTTTTCTTAAATTTTTTTTCGGGCAACGGAGGATAATTTTCCGCGCCGTAAAAACTCGTGCTCTTAATCGATTCCGAAATTGCACGTTTCAAATTTTCATCGGTTGTATAAAAATCTGCCGTGTCGCGAAAAATTTCAATCATCTCTTCTGTCGTCACAAATGCCATTTTTCAATCTCCTTCTTCTTCCGTCTTGACGGGTTGATAAATTTCCGACAAAATTTTTTCGCGTCGCGCAATGTATTTTTCAAAGTCGCGCAGATAAGTCGTTAAATCTTTGGCATTGAACGCCGTTTGAATTCTTTTGTTAATCGAATCGGGAACTTTTGTCGACGCCGCCCCGCCCACTCCCAAAATCGTTTGACGCTCGCCCATCATTTGAACGTTATAAATTCCTTCCGCGCCGCGTCTGCACCAACCGACATTTTCAATCTGCCCGCCCGAATATCCTTGACGATAAAGATAATACGGCAGAAATTTTTTCCCGCGCAGAATTTTTTCCGCAAAATTTTCCATCTCGCGAACTTCTTTATCACTCGGCAAATTAAAATCTTCAAGGCGATTTATCTCGTCGGAAATTCGCATCTGCAACTTCGAGCCGCGTTTTATCGCCAATGCGTGCAAAGTTATATCATCGGGCTCAAGCGCGATAACTTTTTCCAAACTGTCCTTAAAATCGTCAAGCTTTTCGCCCGGCAAGCCCAAAATCAAATCGGTATTTATTTTCCAATCGCCCGCCGCCCGCAATTCTTTAAAGGCGCGAATAAAATCTTCGACGGAATGTTTTCGCCCGATAAAATCAAGCGTGCGTTGTTGCATTGTCTGCGGATTGACGCTGACTCTTGTCACGTCGAAATTTTTCATGACGGAAATTTTTTCTGAAGTTATCGTATCGGGACGCCCGCCCTCAACCGTGAATTCTTCGACGCCCGCGCCGTAAAAATTTTTATGAACGGTTTCAAGCATTTCTGCAAAAAATTTTTCGGGCAACGCGGTAGGAGTGCCGCCGCCGATATAAATCGTCTGAACTTTCAAGCCGTAAATTTTAATCGAAGTTGCCGCCGATTCAATGTCGCGAGTCAAAACATTCATGAACTCGGCAATTTTTTCTTCGGCGGGCAAAACGTGCGCGGGAAATGAACAGTAAAGGCAACGTGTTTTGCAAAAGGGAATGCCGACATAAACGCCGCAAGTTTTTTCGTCCGAAGAATCCAGAATCGGGAGCTGGCGAATTGAAACTTCCGTTAAAAGTTCCGCCTTGTCGCGAGCGGTAAGATAATCGGAACAAATGCGGCGGGAAATTTTATCGCGGTCAATGACGCCGTGACTTGTGACGCCGTAACCTTCGCCGAGCCATCGTTGAATAATTTTCGTGGGACGCACGCCGTGAAGAATTCCATACGGCACAGGCTCCAACCCGAAATTTTCGGCAAGGAGCAGGTACAAATTTTTTTTCACAAGGCGATTTACTTCCGAGCCGAATCTTTCTTCGGGACGGGCGAACGAACTTTTTTTGAAAACCATATCAAAGCCGTTAAAAGAAATTTTTATTCGCGTGATAACTCTTTTGCCGATAACTTCATTAAAAATTTCCAAGCCGTCGAAGTCCCCCGCGTTTTCTTTGTCAATTTCAATCTTTAACGAACGGAGAACTTCGCCGACAATTTTTGAAAAATCTCCGTCGCCGAGAAGTCGGAGAGTTTTTATTTTGATACTCAAAAATTCTCAATCCTCCTTGCCGCGACAGTCACTGCAATAGCCGAAAAATTTTACTTCGTGATTGAGAATTTGAAAGCCCGATTTTTTTGCAACGTCCGCTTCCAGCTCGTCAAGCAAATCTTCTTCAAACTCGATAACTTTTTTGCACTTGAGACAAATCAAATGATGATGATGATGAATTTTCGGGTCGGAAGTATTGAGTTCGTAGCGGGCGCAACCGTCTCCGAATTCCATTTTGATGAGAATTCCGAGTTCGCTCAACAAATCCAAAGAGCGATAAACCGTTGCCAAGCCGATTTCCGATTTTTTTTCGCGAAGAATTCCGTAAACGTCCTCCGCGCTCATGTGGTGATAATCCGAGTGATCAACAAAAATTTGAAGAATCTCCTTGCGTTGCGGAGTCATTTTGTAACCGCGCTCCGTCAATTTCCCGCGCAGGTCTTCCGTGCCGAACAGCTGATGATTTTCGCTCATGTTAAAGCCTCCTTCTTTTGAAGCGATTATATCAGTTATCTGCAAAAAGCACAAAAAAATATCGCCTGATAATCCGACAAAAGAAAATTTCCTGAGATTTATTCAAAAATTCTTTCAAAAAGAGCTTGACAAATCGGCTTGGGGGGGGGGTATACTAAAAGGGAATTTTTTTAATGTAAGCAAGAAATTTTTTGGGAGGAATGTTTATGGGCAGAAAATTTACCATTCTCGGCGAGCAACATTCGGGCAAGACTTGCTATCTGATGGCACTTTTTAGAGCAATGGCAGGTAACGGTATTGAAGGCTATACCATAACAACTCAAGAAGTCTCCGACCATAACAAGCTTCTGATCGGGTGTGAAAATTTGATAAACAGGAGTCTTCCGCAAGACGAGCGTTTTCCGACTGCTTCACTCGTACCTGAGCCTTATCATTTTAATCTGTGTTTTAAACATGAAAACATCATGCCCTTTGATTGGCTGGATTATCCGGGCGGATATTTGCTGAAAAAAGCTGATATAACAGAGGAAAAATACAACGAGTTTACAAAAAATATTCAAGAATCCAGCACGCTGTTTATTTGCGTCGATGGAGAACTTTTGAGCGGTGAAAACGATACCATTGAGGATAAAATTGACAAGCTTTTTCCGCTCAGCACAAAAGTCAATGTGTACTTCAACGCATACATCAGCTCAGGCAAAAAAATGCCGCCCGTCGCTTTTATTGTCACCAAATACGACCTGTGCAGTAAAGCCAAGATAACAGATGATCAGGGCAATGAAAGAGCCATGACGAAAGATGATCTTAAGAAAATCCTTTCCGAATCTTTCACCGCATTTTTTACATCTTCCTCAAATAAGGTCGGTATAATTCCCGTAACGCTTGGAAAAAAAATTTCTGACAACAACTATCAAGGCAGATTTGCTCCGCAAGATGTTCATCTGCCGATTTTCATGGGGATTTATTTTGCACTGCGTGATCAAATCAAAGCCGACCGTGACAATGCCGACAAAATTCACGACAAAGAAAGTGATACGGATTTTCTCAGGCGCAAAATAGTAGAGGCACAACGCGAACTGCTCAACTTGCAGAACGAAATCGCAAGCATGAGAAAACGCAAATTGAAAGAGGAAGACAAATTCTTTTTGTTTAGAGACGACGCTCTTATTGCATCTTTGAGAACAAAAATAGCAGTGGCTGAACGAGAGGTCGAACGTTTGGAAGACAAAATCGATGAAATGCAAAGAAAAATTCGGGCTAATGGAGCGGAAATCGAGCAGACAAAAAAGCTTATAAGCAGTGCAAGACCGAGCGGTGTAAACTTCGCCAAGTACTTGGATGAGATAGAGTGGTTCTCTCAGGGCAAGTGGCAAGACGGCTTTGGAGGTTTAATAGAATGAAAATCGAACCGTTAATTTTCAGTCGAACAGAGGCTTGCGAATATTTTTTTGCCGTTCGTCCCGATGATTTTAAATCAAACAACGTCTTTGCTTCTCGTGCAAGGGAAGAAATTACATCTCTTGTAAATGAAGTTCAATATAAAAACGACAGAAAGTTTCTTGTCCTTTCAGAAAACGGACTTTGCATTGCAGGTATCGCCTGTATAATGAAAACTTTTATTGAAGGCGGCGGACTTACTCCCGATGAAAAAGCCGATGCAAAAACTTATAAAACCGTTGACAAAGGCAGCAGACGATACGGAGTTTTTTTGGGTTACGTTTTCAAAGACGTTGCGGGCGAGATACCGTTAATGACAGATTCGGACTTGTGGCAGATGTTCAAAGAAAATCTTGAAGAAATATGGAACGACAAATCTGCCAAAGAGCGGAAGGGCAAATACTTCGAATGTAAAAGCAAACTCGCGCCCGTCGAAGAAATTGAATCAAAGACTTACTGCGGCATTACGCTTTATGATGACTCAAAAGTTTCCGATAAGGCACTGTTCGAAAAATATCTGGCACTCGCGCAAAAAGAAAATGTCGCCTTTCGTTCCGGCGCAGACAACGTTGACTTGCTGAAAGATAAAATTTTTACGGCGGTATCAACCTCCACACAGATCATCGAAATTTTAAAAACAAGACACGATAAAGAACAAAACCTAATCCGACAGAAACAGGAACAGTCCAAACAAGAAAAAACTCAAAAGGAACTTGTTGCCGAGCAAAATAATGATATAAATTCGGCGGGAACAAGTGCCGAGCAAAAAAAAAATTTGTGCAACGGAACAAACCTCGCAGAAGAAGAACACGGGGAAGATACTTGCGGTTGTCTTTATAATAATGACGTTTTTCCTAATGGCAATGTTGATGGTTTATCTCATAATCAACCGCACGGAAAATCAGAGGAATTTACAAAGCTTCTCGACACACTCAGAAAAATCGCCGAATATATCAACGACCTTTACAACGAAAATTTATTTATCTTTAGAAACAAAATTAAACAAAAGAAACCACTTTGGAAATACTGTGGTGATATTGTCGAAACCTGCCAAAAATTGGAGGAGTATGTAATGGCTGCCAGCGCGTTTGACAAATACTATAAACAAGAACCGAATCTTCTCAATCCGACTTTGCAAATGCTTTACGATTGCGAAAAACATTACATGCAACTCGTCAGGGATTTTGAACACGAGATAAATTTTATCGCCGCTTTGCACAAGGCGCACAGACAAGAGGTTACGAATTTTTACAATAAAGATTTGCCGGCTATAACCGAAAAATTAAAAGCGACTCCAATTTCGGAAGAAGTTCAACAGGAGTGGATTAAAGGCTTGGGCGAACACATGCAGAGAAGTTTTGATGTGAGTCAAAAATTTATCGACGATCTGACGACCAAAACGACAGAAGAGTTTAACAGTGCGATTAAGGAAAAAGTTTTTGGGGGCAGTGTTTGATGGAGAATAACAGAGAAAAATTCGCGCTCAGAAATTTTATCGGCATAATGAAGAGTTGTCGCCGTCAGCTCGTTGAAGATGTCTTTTGTAACGATTACGATCTTTATAATTTTTTGTGTGAGGATAAAAAACATGTCAGAATCCTTTACAGACAACTTTATGAACTCAAATGGCTGGAGTTGCATTGGAAAAAATGTGAACTTCTTATTGACGAAAAAAATCTTCCTCTTGCAACACGGCGCGAAATTTTGAAAATTTTTCTGCGTCGGTATTCGGATTTTGTGGCGGGTTGGGATTATAAACCGACAGACGCCGTCCTTTTTAAAGCAAACATTGAATCACTCAACACCTTGATTATAACGGAAAAACAATGGACAGAACAGCTTAATCAATTAAAAACTTCATTCTTGCTTGAAACGAAAGCGTTGGATAAACTGATTGAGGAGGCGAAATAATGAATGCAGATTTTGTAAAATCTTTTGGCGAATTTATACGGTGTCCGTTCGATTTTGTCGGTAAGCAAGTGGAGCATTATCAGCAAAGAAAAAATGCGGCGCAAGCGCAACAAATTCGTCAGGAGGAAACGCGTTTTAATCAAATGTTGGAACAAGAACGACAAAAATTTAACGCCGAATTGGATGACTTCATAGCTCGAAAAGAAATTGAACGCAGTTCTTTAATCGCACAATCAATCGCCAATTATCAAAAGACAATGGCGGAGTGCACTGTATCTATCGGTAAAAGTCTTGGCGAAATGCATGTTGAACTGCTCGAAAATGCTACGAATTTGGTAAGGAAAAAACAAGACGAACTTAAAGCATTGCAGGACGAGGCGATAGATAAGGCGATTGTTCAGCTTGAAAAAATCAGTACAACGAAAAGCGATTCGGGACGAAAAATGTTGGAAAGCAAAGTTGAGAAAATTTTGGACGGTATTATTGAACGCTCCAATGAATTCATGAAAACAATCGACAAAGAATTTTCCGAGATGATGAAAAGCATTCATAAAACCACAGACACGGCGATGATTAACGCGCAACAATATATTTCACCAACGTTCGCAAAAAATTCAATTCAAATTCAAGGCGGCGAAACAAAATTGATTGAATCAAAATGAGATTCGGGGGAGCAGAAAAATCTGCTCCCTGTTTTTTATTTGACTTAGAGTTTGATTTATGATTTATTTTAGCGGCTGAGGTGAACGTTATGACAGAAAAAATTTTGCTTGAACTTCTGCGCGATTATAAATCGGAAAAAATTTCTGAGGAAAAAATTCTTGCCGAGCTAAAAAATTTTTCATTGGCGACGGAGAGTTTCGGTTTTGCGACGATTGATCACGGGCGCGAGCTCCGTCAAGGTTTTCCTGAAGTTATTTATTCGCCGGGCAAAACGAAGGAGCAACTCAAAATTATTTTTAAAAATCTTTACGAACGGAGCATGGGAAATTTGATAGCGAGTCGGGCGAGCCGCGAGCAATTTGAATTTTTGCACGAAGAAATTCCTGCGGCAGTTTTTAACGAGACGGCGCGAATGATTTACGTTGACAGAGATAAAAATTTGCAACGCGACGAGTCGAAAAAAATTTTAATCGTGACGGCGGGCACGAGTGATGTTCCCGTTGCGGAAGAAGCGCGGCTTACGGCTTATCTCTGGGGAAATTTTGTTGAAACTTGTTACGATTGCGGGGTTGCGGGGATTCACAGATTGTTTGCGCACATGGACAAAATTATTTCGGCGAACGTGATAATCGTTGTGGCGGGCATGGAAGGAGCTTTGGCGAGTGTGGTCGGCGGGCTGACGAATCGTCCCGTTATCGCGGTTCCGACAAGCGTAGGTTACGGCGCGTCGTTCAACGGGCTGGCGGCTCTTTTGGCAATGCTGAATTCCTGCGCGGCGGGTGTCAGCGTCGTCAATATCGATAACGGATTCGGCGCGGGTGTTTTGGCGGCAAAAATTAATCGCGTGAAATAAAAAAATCCCGCCGAGCTTTTCGACGGGTTTTAAAATTTTTTTCGTTGATTCTGCGCAGATTATCTCTTGACGAGATTAGAACCTTTGATTTTGTAATTTATTCCGTTGACATTGAAACGAGTTGCAGAGAAATTTTTGATTGTAATTGCATCGGCGGTATCGTCGACAGCGAAAGCCAGCGTTTTTGCCGAAGAATTGTAAGAGGCGGAAAACGCGCCTGTGATTAAAAGCATGTCGTTATTTGTGAAACCGCTGATGACATCTTTTCCGTCGCCGCTCTCGTAAATGAAAGTGTCATCACCGTCGCCGCCAAACAGCGTATCATTGCCTTTGCCGCCCCAAAGCGTATCGTCGCCGTCTTGTCCGTAAAGTTTATCCGCGCCTGCGTTGCCTACAAGATAATCATCTCCGTCTTTGCCGTAAATTGTATCCTTGCCGCTTCCGCCGAAAATAGAATTGTCTTGGGCATTACCCACAATCCTGATTGCTTTCGTGCGCACTGTGGCATCGGCTGCTTCGCGCCATGCGGCGGACAGCGTCACTTTCGCCGCCGTGGAATTGGTGATTAAAAATGCTCCGCCCAAAATCGTCCGCTCGTTGCCGTTCTTATCTACAAAGGTTATCTCTTCGCTCTTGCCGTTCTTGACGGTCAAAGTATAAGAACCGATTTTGAAAGTGGCATTGGAGCCTTTGACGGAAGAAGAAGTGATTGAGGCGTTCAAAGAAATTTTATCGTTGTCAACGTCGTAATCAGTGATGATGTCATTTCCGGAAGTGTAGATGAAAATATCTTCTCCTTCGCCGCCTGTCAAGCTGTCATTTCCTTTTCCGCCCGACAAAGTGTCATTGCCGTCGCCGCCCTTCAAAGAATCGTTGCCCGCGTTGCCGATAAGTTCATCTGCGCCTTCGCCGCCCGATAAGGTATCGGCACCTGCGCCGCCTTGAATCGAGTTATCAAGATCATTGCCGAAAATCTTAATCTTATTTTTGCGAGAAGAAGCATCAGCCGCGATAACTTCCGTGCCCAAAGTCAAGGGAGAAGAATCGGTATCTGTTATAACTTGAAGTGTCGAGCCTTTTTCTTTACCTAAAATGTTGACGGTTGAAAGATTTGCCGCACCGCTTAAAGTTATTTTGCTTGTGCCGACAGTCAAAATCCAATCGCTGTTATCAATTTCTTTGGAATAAGTGTCGGTGGCTGTACCGTTGCCGATTTGAAGTGTTGAAGTTGCATTGAGACCTTGAATCAAATCGTTGCCCGAAGTGTATTGAATCAGATCGTTCGCGGCATCTGAACCGAGAGTAATTGTATCATTACCTGCGCCCGCGTTGATTGTGACATTGTCGGAATCGTTTGTAATGCTGTCGTTTCCATTTCCACCGTCGAGTAACGAATTTTCACCTTGAGTATCATCAATGAGCTCGCCATTGTTGTAGCCCTTTTTGTAATTTCTTAGTGTATCGTTGCCGTCGCCGCCGATTAAAGTAGCGTTATCACCTCGACTGTAGATATAATCATTGTCTGCTCCGCCGTCTGCCAAAATATTTTTTGTGCCGCTGTTTACCTGCAATGTATCTTTGCCTTTGTCGCCAAGCAGTGTGGAATTATCGCCCTTGCTGAAAAGATAATCTTTGCCGTCGCCGCCGTTAACGGTTGAGTTTGAAGCGTAATTGCGAATGGAATCATTATCTGCGCCGCCGTCAATGAAAGAATCAGCCGCATAATTTTCAATCGTATCTGCGCCCGTTCCGCCGTAGATTTTGGAGAAATCAGCCCAAGCGGCATTTGTAATGTAATCATTATCTGCGCCGCCGTCGATATAGGCATAAGCTCCCGCAACAGAAAAAGCGGCACCGTCTCTGGTGTTGGTAATTGTATCATTTCCTGCTCCGCCATAAATTGTGGCATTGGAGCCTCTGTTTTCAATGGAATCGTTGCCTGCTCCGCCTTCAATCGAAACATTTTTACCTAAACCTTCTCCAACAAGCGAATTGTTACTGTAAGCTTTTGAAAGATTTATAATCGTATCATCGTCGTTGCCGCCCAAAAGTGTGGAGTTATCGGCAAAACTGAAAATGAAATCGTTATCTTCTCCGCCGTCTGCCAAAACGCTGTTTGTTCCACTATTATTCCAAAGTGTATCATTTCCCTTGCCGCCGAGCATTGTAATATTTTTTCCCCAGTTACTGACAGAATCATTTCCTTCGCCGAGATTGATGTTGACTTCGGAGCCGGAGCCGTTGTAGACGGTATCATCGCCGTTGCCGCCGTCGATTGTAGCTTTTGCGTGATTCCAGAAATAATCATTGCCTTCGCCGCCGTTAAGACTTGCCTCAACGCCCCATTCCGAATTTCCGAGCGTATCGT
This sequence comes from uncultured Selenomonadales bacterium, assembly GCA_937877655.1. GTDB lineage: Bacteria > Bacillota > Negativicutes > Selenomonadales > Selenomonadaceae > Quinella. The sequence continues at coordinate 14,572 of CALFJC010000139.1, read as the reverse complement.
CTCCATCTCCACCGTCGAGTGTAACATACTTGCTGTGATTCTCGACGGAGTCCTTTCCGTCGCCCGCTTGAATAAAAGCGTATCTGCCATGAAAGGAAGATGTTACAGTCGGATTGTCCCCAAAGTTGATAATTGTATCGTAACTGCCGCGAGCTTGAATCGTGACGTAGTTTGCATGGTTTTGAATGCTGTCGGCAAATCCCGTGCCTGTGATAAGCGTAGAATTGGTGTAATTGCTGAGTGTGACGCCTTCGGTTATGCTTTCGATATTAATTGTCTCCAAAGTCGCCGCGCCTTCCAAAGTTATCACGTTGCTTCCGACGGTTACAAAAACATCGTTATCGCCGGCTTGCGTTGCGACAGTACCTTCAACGCGCAAAGTATTTGTATCCTTGAAACCTTGAATTAAATCGTTGCCGTCTCCTTCGTGATAGAGGAAAAGGACATTTGCGGCTTTGTTGTCGATTGTGTCATCTCCTTTGCCGCCTATGATTGTATTTCCGTTGCCGCCCGCGAAGTTGGTAATTTTGTCGTTATCTGCGCCGCCGTCAATCAAACTTCCGCGCCCGTAAGCGGTAATGGTATCGTTGCCGTCGCCTGCAGATGTTGTGACAGAAACGATATAACTCATGACGGAATCATTTCCTGCACCCGTGTTTATCGTGCTGTTGGAGCCGTAACTTACAACTCGTTCGTCACCCGCGCCGCCGTCAATCGAAACATTTTTTCCCATGTTGTAAATGTAATCGTCGCCGTCCCCCGCAACAATCACGGCACTTGCTCCGCTGTTTGTAACTTTGTCGTCGCCGCCGAGTGCCAAAATCGTTGCGCCCTCAAGGCTGTTATTGAAACTTTCCGCTTCGTCAGTGCCCGTGATAAGATTGACGGGAGCCGCACTTTTAACAGCTGCCATATTTTTTCATCTCCTTACGAAAAAATTTTTTCCCGAACTTCCCACAAAAATTTTCATAACGAGTTGAAGATAATCACTTCCCTCCTTCAAACACAAAAAAACAATAATCACATTATCAAGATAACGGATCACGATCAACACGTCAAGATTTTGGAAAATTTTTATCTGATTTTAATCTAATGCGAAGCTTAAATAAAAATCTTCGCTTTGAACGATGAAAAAAATTCCTAATTCCTAATTCCTAATTGTGAAAAGGCTTGCAATATTAATCGGCGTGTGTTAGCTTAAGCGTTGCAAAGGAGGACTGTTAATGGAACAAAAAACATTAATGGAACAAAAAATAAAAGACCTGCGCGGACGGGCGGGCGACGCGATAAAAAATTCGGCGTCGACATTAAAAGAGCTTGATGAAGTTCGCGTAAAATTTTTGGGCAAGAAAGGAGAACTTACCGGCATTCTGCGCGGCATGAGTCAACTTTCGGAGGAAGAACGTCCGCAAATCGGCAAAATCGTCAACGAAGCGCGGGCAGAAATTGAACAGCTTCTTTCGGAAAAAAATTCCGAGCTCAAGGCGATTGAACTTCAGAAAAAGTTGGAGTCAGAAAAAATCGACGTGACTTTACCCGGGCGAAAAGTTCACGTGGGACATCTTCACCCGTTGACTTTGACGCTAAACCGCGTTAAAGAAATTTTCGTCAGCATGGGTTACACGGTCGAGGAAGGTCCCGAAGTCGAAACCGATTATTACAATTTCGAGGCTCTCAATCTGCCGAAAGATCATCCCGCCCGCGACATGCAAGATTCTTTTTACATTACCGAAGAAATTTTGCTCCGAACTCAAACTTCGCCCGTTCAAGCGCGGACGATGGAGCGGCACAAAAATAACGAGCCGATAAGAATGATCGCGCCCGGCAGAGTTTATCGCCGCGACGATTACGACGCCTCCCATTCGCCGATGTTCACGCAAGTTGAAGGGCTTGTTATCGACAAGGGAATTTCTTTCGCCGATTTGAAAGGAACTTTGGAAGACTTCAGCAAAAAAATTTTCGGGGAGAAAACCAAAATTCGTTTGCGTCCGAGTTTCTTTCCGTTCACCGAGCCGAGCGCGGAAGTCGATGTCTCCTGCGTCATGTGTCACGGCGAAGGTTGCAAAGTTTGTCAAGGCACGGGCTGGCTTGAAATTTTGGGCGCGGGCATGGTTCATCCCGACGTTTTGAAAATGAGCGGCTACGATCCCGAAAAAGTCAGCGGCTTTGCTTTCGGCATGGGCATTGAACGAATTGCAATGCTTTCCTACGGGCTTGACGATATGCGCTTGCTTTACGATAACGACGTAAGATTTCTTAAGCAATTTTGAGGCGGTGATTTTGTGCAAGTTTCTGTCAAATGGTTGAAGGATTACATTGACATAGATTTAACGGCGGACGAGTTGGCGGAGAAATTTACGCTTGCGGGAATTCCCGTCGAAAACGTTATTAAGGCGGGCGAAGGGCTCGAAAAAGTTGTAACGGGCAGGATTGAAGAATTGAAAGTTCATCCCGACAGCGATCATCTTTTGATTTGTCAAATGAATGTCGGCGAAGAAAATCTTTTGCAGATTGTCACGGGCGCGCCGAACGTCAAGGAAGGACAAATTGTGCCCGTCGCTTTAATCGGCGCAAATTTACCTTGCGGCAAAAAAATTTCCAAAGGCAAAATGCGCGGCGTCGTTTCAAACGGAATGCTTTGCTCGGCGGACGAATTGAATCTTGAGATTGAAAATTTGCCCGAAGAACAAAAGGTTGGCATTTATATTTTGCCCGAAAATACTCCCGTAGGAGTTCCTGCCGCCGAAGTTTTGGGGCTTGACGATGATATTTTGGAGTTTGAACTCACGGCGAATCGCGGCGATTGTTTCAGTGTGATTGGTTTGGTTCGCGAGTTGGCTGTCCTTACAAAAAAATCTGCGCGGTTCCCGGAAATTATGGTTGACGAAGACGACGCAAGCGAGGCTTCGGCTCTTGTCAAAATCGGAATTGATGCGCCGGATTTATGCTCCAGATTTTCTGCGCGGGTTTTGACGGACGTAAAACTTGCTCCTTCGCCCGAATGGATGGTTAAGCGTTTGGAAGGCGCGGGAATGCGGGCGATTAACAACGTTGTTGACGTGACGAATTTTGTAATGTTGGAAATGGGGCAACCGCTCCACGCTTACGATTTCGACGAAGTTAAAGGGCATGAACTTACTGCGCGGCGTGCCGTCGAATATGAGCCGCTCCATACGCTTGACGATACAAACAGACTTGCGAAGGGCGGCGAACTTGTCATTGCGGACGCGGAAAAGGCGGCGGGGCTCGCGGGGATTATGGGCGGCTTTGAAACCGAGATAACCGAGAAAACCAAAACCGTTATCCTTGAGGCGGCAAGTTTCAATTCGGCGTCGATAAGGCGGACTTCCCGCGCAGTCGGTCTTCATTCGGAGGCTTCGGGCAGATTTGAACGCGGCACAAATGAAAAAGGTACAATCGCCGCTCTCGACCGCGTCGCGCAACTTTTGCAGGAAATGAAGGCTTGCAAAGTTTGCAAAGGCGTCGTTGATGTTTATCCTGCTCCGAAACCCGAAGTCAAAATTAAATTCACAACCGCGCAGATTAATCAAAGGCTCGGCACAAAATTTTCCGACGCAGAAATTATTGACGTGTTGGAGTCGCTCGGCTTTAAGATTGAAAATGTCAAAAAGGTTGAGGAATTTACTGATGAAGTTGTCGACAGAATTTCTTCCGCGACAAAAAATATCGGCAAGGCGGCTCGCGAAATTAAAAAATCGGACGTGGAAGGCTTCATGAAAAATATCGGCTCGACTTTCGGCGGGCTTTTCGGCAAAAAAGATGAGGCTCGCGAAAAAGTTAAAGACAAAGCCAAAGCAAGCGTCGAAGATTTTATCGGAAATATCGGCGCGAAGGTCGGCGACGCGGTTAAGAATGTCGATTTGAAAATTTCTTCGACTTACGAGGCAACCGTTCCCGATTGGCGCAACGATGTCACATTGCCCGAAGATTTATCGGAAGAAGTCGCGAGGATTTTCGGCTTTGATAAAATTCCTTCGACGCTTCCGAAAGGAGATCAGCAAGGACATCAATCCGCCGCGCAGAATTTCATTGACAGGATAAAAGAAATTTTGTCGGGGCTGGGCATGTGCGAGGAACTTTCGTTTGCGTTCACAAGCGAGGCAATGTTTGACAAAATGAAAATCCCTGCCGACAGCGAACTTCGTCGCGCAGTGCCGATTATGAATCCTTTGACGGACGAAGCACCGCTTTTGCGGACGACATTGCTTGCGTCAATTTTCGAGAACGCCGCGAGAAATTTCAGCCGCAAAAATGAAGACGTCCGCTTGTTTGAAGTTGCGCCGGTATTTTTCCCGAAAAATTTACCCGTCACGGAACAGCCGATTGAAAAACAAAAATTGGCGGGACTTTTAATGGGACGCCGCGAGCCGAAAGGTTGGGCGCAAAATCCCGCGCAGATTGATTTTTACGATGCGAAAGGAGTTGTCGAAGAACTTTTGGCGGGCTTGTCGATTGGAAATTATTTCGTGGAGGCGAGCGAACATTACGCCTTGCATCCCGGCAAGACGGCGTTTTTCAAAAAAGGACGGGACGTTTTGGTTACGGTCGGCGAAGTTCATCCTGCCGTTGCCGAAGCTCTGGGCATAAGGAAAAAAATTTATGTCTTTGAAGCGGACGTTGAGACTCTGCAAAAATTCTCCGCGAAAAAATTCAGCTTTGAGAGCTTGCCGAAATATCCTTCAATAAGTCGCGATTTGGCGATTTTGGTTAATCCCGAAGTGGCGGCGGGCGAAGTGGAAAAAGTTATCGCGAAGAACGGCGGGAAATTTTTCAAGGACATTACGCTTTTCGACGTTTACACGGGCGAAAGAATTTCTGCCGACAAAAAATCTTTGGCATTTGCGATTGAATTCAGATCGAACGAGCGAACTCTCAAGGACGAAGAAGCAGACGAAGCATTTAAAAATATCTTGGCGGCGGTTGAAAAGGAATTCGGGGCGACGTTGAGGAGTTGACTTTATGGCGTTGAAGGAAGAAAAACCCGTCGGCGAAATGCGGCGCGTCGAGGTTGAAATTTTCGGGGAAGTTTATCGTCTGCGCACCGAAGATCCGAACGGCTTGGCAAAACTCGTGCGCATGGTTGATTCAACAATGAAATCAATAGCGCAGAACACGAGAACTTTTGCGGGGAGCCGAATTGCTGTTTTGGCGGCATTAAAAATCGCTGAGGATTATGTTCAACTCAAGAAAGATTACGACGAACTTTTACAGCTCCTCGACGAAAACAAGTAAGCAATAAAAATCCCCTTCATGCAAATTGGAGGGGATTTTTTATAAACGAAAGGAAGTCACTTATGAATTTAAATCAGTCGGCTAGAAAATTATTTCCCGCCTTTATTCAAAGCACAGAAAATTTAAAGCCGTGCAGAGTTTTTTTGTCCGCTTCGGATATGAAAACTCGCGCCGTTACCCGTCATGCCGTCGCCGATAATCCCGCTGACGCTTGGAATGCGGCTCTTGAGAAATTGAAAGTCGCCTTCGGTTCCAAAAAACTTTTTATTCTCCGCGCAGATTGGGTTATCGAAACTCAAAGCGTAACTTTTGAAGAATTTATTCGGCGCGTCGAAAAAACTCGCAGAAATTATTTTCGTCACGGCTTGGCACTCGACAATTTTAAAATTGCCTTCACCGAGTCCGAGATTAACGGTAACGCATTACTTTTTAAAGACGGCAAGGAAGGTTCCGGGAACGGAATTTTTCGTCCCGATCGTTTCGAGGAATATTGCAAAATTCGTTTTGACTGCTCCTTTCCTGTTTTGGAGCCGTCAGATTTTGTCGAGATTTTTACGACGGCGGGAGTTTTTATTTCGGAAGAAGAGCCGAAACCTTTACCGATAAATGCGAACGGAATTGCCGCCGGGCACCGCGCAATTTCTCATCTGGATTCGGAAATTATTTTAAATCTTGCCAGAAGCGGCGCGAGATATCTTGCAAGACAAGTTCAGCCTTCGGGCAGATTTATTTACGGGCATTGGCCTTGCTTTGATAAAAATGTTCCGAATTACAACACGTTGCGTCATTTCAGTTCGATTTTTGCGATGCTTGACGTTTATTCGACTTATCGAATGGGAGAAATGAAAATCGGCGGCGCAATTACAAGGGCGATTAAATACGGCGTCAAAAATTTCATCAAATATCGCACGCTCCCCGACGGCACGGAGGCAGCTTATGTTTACGAGCCCGACGCAAATGAAATTAAACTCGGCGCGCTCGGCTTAATGTTGATCATGTTGGTTAAACATGCCGAGCTTATGAAAACAAAAAAATATTATCCGCTGATGGAGTCTGTCGCCCGCGCAATTTTCACCATGCAAAAAACGGACGGAAGTTTTGTCCACGTCCTTAACGCGAACGATTTTTCTGTCAAGGAAGAATTTCGCATTGTCTATTACGACGGCGAGGCGATTTTTGGGTTGATGCGCCTTTATTCGATTAATCATGATGAACTTTTGCTCCAAGCTTCGGAACGGGCTTTTAAAAAATTTATAGACTCGGATCATTGGAAGAATCACGATCATTGGCTTTCGTATTCGGTAAACGAATTGACTTTGTACAAACCCGCCCGCGAATATTTTGAGTTCGGAATAAACAATTTTCTGGGTTTTTTACCGTTCATTTATCACAGAGACACACAATTTCCGACGTTGCTTGAATTGATGATGGCGGCGGATTCAATGTTGGAAAGAATGAAGACGATGCCTGAACTTGCAGATTTATTGGCGAAAGTACCGCTTGAAGATTTTTATTCGGCGTTGGAGGCGCGGGCGAAAAATATGATGAGCGGCTTTTTCTATCCCGAACTCGCAATGTTTTTCAAGAGACCGGAAAGCATTGTCGGAGGATTTTTCATAAGGCATCACGGCTTCAGAGTGAGAATTGATGACGTGGAGCATTTCTTATCGGGCTTTGTTGCCTATCGCCGTTATCTGGCGCGGCGGACACATGAGCCGCAACCGTCCGAGAAACTTTTGAACGGCAAGGCTGAAGGCACGGGCTTATTCAACATTCAAATCGGCAATTAGGAACGAGAAAAAGCAAAGGTTAAAGAAAACAGGCAGACCCTGACTTATAATTTTCCATACCGTTACACTTGGCTTGACTATTCGTGTTCCCAAAAAAAGTTGCAGAGAAAACCGCTTGAATATCCTGTTCAAGCGCGGCGTGTCGGGTTCAATTCATCAACTAAAAAAATCCCTCCAAGTCGGAAGGATTTTTTTATTAAAACGTCTCCAATTTTTCAAAGGCATCAACAATTTCTTGCGGCTCGATTTGCGCAATGCAATGCGGTTCATTTAAATGGCGGCATATTCCGTAGGAAGGCGGCAATTTTGCACACTCACCCAGAGGATGAGCGGGTCTCAAGACGATTGCTTTGGTTTGCCACGGCGGAAAAAGACAAAATTCACTGAAGACAGGCAAGACATTATCCCTGTCGACCGCACTGCGATAAATGGCAAGTACAGGAATTTTAGCCGCCGCCGCAATGTGCAATGTGCCCGTATCATTTCCAAGATAAAAATCCATTTGAGTTATTACCGCTTCAGTCTCGCGTAAGCTTGTCTTATTAACGAGGTTTAAAACTTTTTCGGGCGGCAAATTTTTTTCAAGAAAAGCGGCGTCGGCAATTTCGTTCTTCCCGCCGACAATCACGAAGACCAAATTTTTCTTCGCCAATTTCTTCAATGCGATTAAATATTTTTCAACGGGATATTTTTTTGATTTGGCACTTGCACCTATGCCGAGTACAACTTTTTTGCAGGATGTCGGTAAGTTTTCCAAAAGCTCCTTCGCCTTCCGCAAATCTTCCGCGCCGTAAAAAAGTTCCATTTGAGTTTCTGTGACCTTTAGTCCGACTGCCGTCAACAGATAAAAAAATTTCTCAACCTCCCCAACAACATTGCGCGGCGTTAAAATATTTTTTGTCAAAAGAAAGTTATCCAAGCCTGAAAATTGAGAGATCGAATAATCGAGCCAATTTCCGAAAGAATTGCTTCCGTAGCCGATTCTTTCTCTTGCGCCGCTCAGCCACAGTATCAGCAATGCCAGAAAACTGTCGAAAAACCAACGCGGCGAAAAAGCGATTGAAAATTTCTTTTGCCAAAGATTATCTCGACAAAAGACGGCGACTTTTTCGAGTCCCTCAACAAAATTTCCGTAAACCAAATTTTTATCGAAAGTCAAAACTTCGTTGACGTAGGGACAGAGCTCCGCCATAGGATAAATTTGCGGCATGACAACAAAAGTTATTCGCGCCATTGGGAAATTTTTTCTGACTTCGCGCAAAAATCCCGAAGTCAAAACCATATCGCCGATTGCTTCGAGCCTTACGATTAAGATATTTTCTACGCCTGCAGAATTTTCTTCGCGATAACCCGTTCGCTTGAATTCTTCCTCTGCCCGCATTAAAAAATCTCCGTAAGTTGAAGGATCCGCCTTGCGCATTTTTCGGAAAAATTTGCCGAAGAAAACGTTAAGTTGCTCATGCGGTGGCGGATAAGGGTAGATTGGCATTAAATTTCCTCCTCAAAACTTTTCGGGATAAATCAACTGCGCCATTTGTCGGACGGCTTCGGGATAACGCAAGCCCGGGCTCAATAAAAATAAATCCTGCGGCAAAAAATACAGCCGATTATTTTTTACCGCGCCGATTGCCTGCCACGCCGCATTTGATTTAATCGCCGCCGTCATGTTCGATTTAATTTCGTCAAGGTCGCCCATGCTCGTCACGAAAATTATTTCGGGATTTTGTTCAGCCAAAGTCTCCATGCTGTAGGGCGCGGCGTCGGGATTTTTTTCAAGCGGCGTCATGCCCGACGCAACATTTTCCCAACCGAACATTTTAACAATCGAGCCCGCAATGCTCCCGTCAAGCTGAACACTCAAGCCCTGCGCGGTCGAATGAAGAATTGCAACCCGCAAATTTTCTTTCGGAACTTTATCAACGATATTTTTAATTTCGGCGTCCATTTCTTGAATAATTTTTTCTCCCGCCGCCGCGTCGCCGCTGACTGCCGAGAAAATTTTCAGCCCGCGTTTCACGTCATCATAACTTTTCATCTCGACGACAAGCGCGGGAATTTTATTTTCTTTCAAAACGGGCAAAAGTTTTTCGTTCATGCCCTTGTTGACGATAACCAAATCGGGCGCGCAACTCAACAGCCTCTCGACATCAATTTGATAAACTGCGCCGACGCTCGGAAGATTTTTCGCCCAATCGGGCATTTTGTTTTTTGAATCGGGACGCCCGACAATTTCTCCGCCGACCGCGTGCAACGGCTCCAAAAAACTCGCCGAAGTTACAACTATTCGCGCAGGTTTTTCGTTCAAAATTATTTTTCTGCCCGCGTCATCTTCAATCGTTGCAAAAATTTCTTGCGAGACTTCGACGGGCTCCGAAATTTTTTCTCCGCCGCATCCAGATAAAAAAAATCCCGCGATTAAAATTGTCGTTAAAAATTTCTTTGTCATATTCCCTCCGAAAAATGATTTAAAACGCGGTGAGCAATACTAGCAATGCGCCAGCGTTGCGTACAACCGCGGTTATTTGCTCCGAACTTTTGGACGGCAAAGCGCGACCGCTGTTTGGGCACTTTTCAAAAGTGCCTCCGCGTTAAAATCGTCGAAAGATAATTCAACGGCTCGTCCTTGTGCGCGGCAATGTCCGTGATAATTTTTTCGTCATCAAGCCCGCAACGACTTACCAAAACCGCTTCTTCAATCATGTTGCGCGATTTAAGTTCCTCGACAATTTCGGGGAAATTCTTATAAACTTTCATGAGCACGGTTGAATTTGCGCGGGCAAGAGAATTTTTAATCGCGTCAAGCTCGGCAGTCGCGGGAATTATCGTCAGAATGTCGTTGCCGTAAGCGAGCGGGCGTCCGATTTGCGCGGCTATCGCCAAAAATGCCGGCACTCCAGCTATCGTCACGATTTTTACTCCGCTGTTTTCAAGCAGTTTGAAAATGTAAATGTAAGTGCTGTAAAACATCGGGTCGCCCAAAGTCGCGAAGCCCACATTTTTTCCCCCGCGCAGTTCATTTAAAATTTCCGCCTTGTTCGCCTCGAAAATTTCTGTTTCGTCCGCGAAGTCTTTAACCATCGGAAAAGTTTGATAAATTATTTCGACGCTCGGTTTAAGATAAGGTTGCGCGATTGACAGGGCGACGCTGTCCGATTTTTTTTCGGTCTTCGGTGCGATAAGCACGTCGATTTTTTTCAGCGCGTTAATCGCCTTGACTGTCAAAAGTTCCGGGTCTCCCGGTCCTACGCCTATGCCGTAAAATGTTCCCGCCTTTTCGTTAAATGTCATTTTCATTGCTCCTTAGCTGTGATATTATAAGGACAAGAGATAAGATACAAAACTTTTCCCATTTCCCATTTCCCTTTTCCCTTAATTACGGCATTGCTCATACATTTCGTTTCCGTAAAATTTTTTCGGAAATCTTTTTCGGCGATAATATCACAAGCAAAAAAATTTTTAAACTGTGGAGAATCAATCATGAATATTTTTTTGGACATCCTGTTTGTCGCGTTGGTAATTTATTTCGTGTTCGCAATTCGCCGTTCCATGCGAATGTCGCGAGCTTCGGTTGCTCTTATCGAAAAATATGAGAACGACAAAAACAATCCCAAACTCATTGAAGAAATTTTTGCGGCGATAAATGACGACGTTTTGTTGAGCAGAATTTTAAAGCAACACAACGCAACGCAACGAGATATTTCAAAACTTCATGCCAAGCTGATGAAGTGGGGCGACTTCAGAAAATATAATCGCTACGTCCCGATAACTTCTTTTTTTAACGTCCACACCCTCGAATATCTTCTTGAACACAAAAACGACGACGCAAAATCTCTTACCCAAAAAATGATGAATCATTTCCATTTTTAGGCGGCGAATCATGAATTTTAAAATGATCCTGCGAATTCAAAGCCAAGCCTTGTTGACTTTCGCGGCGACACTTCTTTTACCGATTTCCTACACGCTGATTGAGTTTGAATCAATCAAGACAACAATAATTTTCGCGGCGATTGGAATTTTTTCCGTCGTCACGGGAATAATTTTTTATCGCTTCGGAGTCGGCAGATTTCAGCGGGCACCGATAGCCGAATCGGCGGCGGCGATTCTTTTAATGTATCCTCTGCTTGCAATTTTCGGTTGCCTGCCGTTCGTGTTGACGGGCTGGCTTTTGCCGATTGACGCGCTCTTGGAAACGGTCGGCGATTTGACTTCGGCGGGGCTTTCGATTTTGCCGAGCGACGCGCCTTATCTCCTGCGAATTTGGCAAAGCTCTTTAATGTGGCTCGGCTCGCTTTTGTTTTTGATAATGCTCGTAACAGTTCTGCCCGAAGTCAGCGGTTGCTTCGGAATTTCTTTAAGCTTGCAGGGCGGACAAGGTTTCAGCGCGATTATCGGACAAATGAATTCAATGTCGGTGCGCGTGATAAAAGTTTATTCGACATTGACGGCGATAAGTTTTGCGGCGTTCAAAGCGGCGGGGCTCGGAATATGGGATTCACTTTTAATGGCGATGCGTTGCATTTCGACGGGCGGCGGAGATTTTTTCCCGAAGCAGACAAATATTTATGTCGAATACGCGACGATTTTTGTAATGCTCCTCGCCTGTGGAAATTTTTTGCTTTATCATCGAGTGATTTACACTTTGCTTCCGCCGCGAATAGAATTTCACAAAACTTATTTCACGAAACTTAAGCAATATTTTCTGCGACTCAAGCGAACGATTATCGGCAATGCAAAAATGATTTTCGCAAACGAAGAAATGAAAATTCTTTACGCGACAATTTTTTTCGGCATGTTGATTATTTCCTTCCGCATTTTTTGGCAGGGAATTTATTTCGACGGCAACGAGGCATTTCGCAAATCGCTGTTTTATATCGTGTCGTTTATGAGCACGACGGGCATAACGCTTGATGACGGCGCGGAGGCGGCGCATGACTTCGACAGATTTTTTATCTTCCTTATGGCGATGACGGGCGGCTGTATCGGCTCGGTGACGGGCGGCTTCAAAATTATTCGGCTGATTATCTTGATAAAAATCACGGCGGCGGAAATAAAAAAGGCACTTCATCCGCGAATGATGACGGCAATTCGTGTCGGTGAAATGCCCGTCCCGATGAAAACGGTCGGGAGAATTTTGGGATTTTTTTTCTTGGGCTTTGTGACAATGTTTATCTGCGCGGGGATTTTGAGTTTCACGGGCGCAACTTTTTCCGAAGCAGTTTCGATGTCGGTTGCCTGCCTGTCGAATGTCGGAATTTTGCCGGGTCTCTGCGACGCGACCAACTTCAAAAATTTGTCGGCGGCGGGAAAAATTTTTTGCATGATGATTTTAATTGTCGGGCGGCTTGAAATTTTTGCTTTACTGATTGCAGTTGCGGGCTTAAAATTCAAGCGCAAAAAAAGTAATTGGTAATTTTATCGGCGGCGGAAAATATTCATCTCTTTTTTCATTTTACGTGTTATAATCTGCTAAAATTTTTCGGAGGCAATTCATGGAGAAGAATAAATATCGGCGAATATTGGTAATCGGCGACATGCACGGGAAATTTTCTCGGCTGTTGTCTTTGTTTCACAAAATAAATTTTGACGAGCGGCAAGATTTTTTGATTTTGCTTGGAGATTATATTGATCGCGGCGAAGAAAACATGCGCTGTTTTCGTTGGGCAATGGAAATGAGCGAAAAGCCCAATGTCATAGCTCTGCGCGGAAATCATGAACAAATGATGCTTTACTATTACGCTTTGGGCGGGACGGAAGGATATATCTGGCTTCCGAACGGCGGCGACAAAACCAAAGCGGAGTTCGAGGCTTGGCAGAAAAAAGATCCGACGGCATTTCAGCGGGCATTGGAATTCATAAACAAGCGACCGTATTATCATCAAATGTTTGTCAACGGCGAGGAATATATTTTTGTGCACGCGGGCTTGAATCCCAAAAAGCCGCTTGAGGAGCAGGAAGAAGAAGATTTGCTTTGGATTCGCGAGAAATTTTATAACGGCTACAAAGGCACGGCGAACATTATTTGCGGGCACACGCCCACGCCGTTTATCAAGCGCGATTGGTATTATCCGATTCGTTTGCACAACAAAATTACGTTGATGGACACGGGCTCTTTCATGAAGAACGGAAAAATTTCCTGCATAGATATTTTGACCGATAAAATTTGGCAGAGCGATTAAAAAATTTTCCTCGACAACGGTCGGGGAATTTTTTTCTTGACAAATTTAAAAGGTTGTATAAAATTTTCTGCGTTCCAAAAAGTTTTTTTTTATGGGAGGAAAAAATTCATGGGAAAAATCTATAGAAGCGTCACGGAACTTATCGGCAACACTCCTTTGCTTGAGGCGAAAAATTTTGCGGCGAAAATCGGTTTCGGCGGGAAACTTTTGGTCAAGCTGGAGTATTTCAATCCTGCGGGCAGCGTCAAGGACAGAATTGCAAAGGCAATGATTGAAAAAGCCGAGCGCGAAGGCAAAATCAAAAGTGATTCCGTGATAATCGAGCCGACTTCGGGCAATACGGGTATCGGGCTTGCGAGTTTTGCGGCGGCAAGAGGCTATCGAGCAATTTTGACAATGCCGGAGACAATGAGCGTCGAGCGTCGGCAACTTTTAAAAGCTTACGGCGCGGAAATTGTTTTGACTGAAGGCGCGAAGGGCATGAAGGGCGCGATTGCCAAAGCGGAAGAACTTGCGAAAGAAATTCCGAATGCTTTTATTCCTTCGCAGTTCACCAACCCGGCGAATCCCGCGATTCACGAGGCGACAACCGGTCCGGAAATTTGGAACGATACGAACGGCGCGGTTGATGTCTTTGTTGCGGGCGTCGGCACGGGCGGAACTTTGTCGGGCGTAGGAAAATTTTTGAAGTCGAAAAATCCTGCGGTTAAAGTTATTGCGGTCGAGCCGAAAACTTCTCCCGTTTTGTCAAAGGGCACGGCGGGCGCACATAAAATTCAAGGCATCGGCGCGGGCTTCGTCCCCGAAACTCTCGACACAAAAATTTATGATGAAATTGTTCCCGTCTCCAACGAAGACGCTTTCAAATTCGGAAAAGAATTTGCGCGAGCCGAAGGCGTTTTGGTAGGAATTTCTTCGGGCGCGGCATTGGCGGCGGCTTTTGAACTTTCAAAGCGCGAAGATTTTGCAGGAAAAACTTTTGTCGTCCTTCTTCCCGACACGGGCGACCGTTATCTTTCCACTGCTCTTTTCGCCGAGTAAAAATTTCTTAACGCAAAAAAAATCCCGTTACTCAATCGAGTTTCGGGATTTTTTGATTTCCGCGCAGATTTTATTTGAAAATTTCTTTTGCCTTGTCGTATTTGTCTTTCATGGCTCCGAATTTGTCGTTGGAATTTTTATCGCCGTCATTTTTGTCTGGCGGAGCAATGGGATTGCCGTTTTCGTCTTTGGGCGGTTCGGGACGATTGGAATTGTCGCCGTTCCTGTCGGGCGGAGCAATGGGATTTCCGTTTTCATCTTTGGGCGGTTCGGGACGATTGGAATTGTCGCCGTTCCTGTCGGGCGGAGCAA
>CALFJC010000138.1 GCA_937877655.1 uncultured Selenomonadales bacterium | reverse complement strand
TTGAAGAGAGCGAGTGGTTTAAGCCAGACGGCAGTAACAGATTCCAAGCGGCGGCGATTAAGCCGCCATTTTTTTTGCCATTCCAAAGTTCTGTCGTGTAAAAAAAATTGCATCCAATCTTTTATGCAAAAAAATAAAAATTCATCCCAGAAAAAAATCCTCAAATAAATTGCTTAAATAAAATCATGTCAAGCCTTCGCAAAACAACAGAATTCATCTCGAAGATAAATGTAAGTGAAAATAATGACTGTAAGACTTTATATTTTAAAGTTCTGTCGTGTAACAAAAAAAATCACTTCCGATTTCTCATCAAAGGAAGCACTCATACAAAATCGTATTAAGCTCTTCGCCGAACAACGGAATTCATCGCGAAGATAAATACAAGCGAGAACAATGACAGCAAAATTGCCCATTGAAAAGCGAGGTCATAGTCGTTTGCCTGAACTGCCGCGTATATCGCCGTCGACATCGTCTGAGTTACGCCGGGCACATTTCCCGCGAACATTATCGTTGCTCCGAATTCGCCCATTGCTCGCGTGAATGATAAGACTAAGCCCGCCAAAATTCCGCTGCGCGTGTTTGGTATCAGTATATGCCAAAATATTTTCCAATTTGATACGCCCAATGTTTTTGCCGCGTAAATGATATTTCGGTCAAGCTGTTCAAAAGCTCCCCGCGTCGTTCGATACATTAACGGCAACGAGACGACTACCGCCGCGATTACTGCCGCCTTCCAAGTGAACACAAAGCTTATATCGAATTGCAATAAAAATTTTCCTATCGCACTGCGCTTGCCCAATAACAACAGCAAAAAAAATCCGACGACCGTCGGCGGCAAAACCATCGGCAACATAATTATTGCGTCGGCAAGATCTTTTCCGCGTTTGAGTTTGCAGACGAAATACGCCAGAAAAATTCCCGCGAAAAATGTTATAACCGTTGCAACCGCCGATGTTTGAAATGTTATTATAAGCGGACTTAATTCCATGTTAATCACTCGCCAAAATTATTTTATCGCTCGGAAAGTACAAATAAACTTCTTCGGCTTGAATCTTGCGCCAAAAATTTTTGTCGACTTCCCAACGAATCGACTTGCCGCCTTCAGCCCGAACCATCACGATATAAGAAAATGTGTCCTCAATAACCTGCGCGATCTCCATGCGAAAAATATTTTCACCCAAACCTGCGCGGAACTCCAAATTATGTGAACGAATCCCGACAAATTTTAAATCGTCGGGAATATTTTTTGCAGTCAATTCCAACTGCCATTCCTCAGCAAAAATTTTATCGGCGGCAATTTTCCGCGCAGGCGAAATGTTTTTGCAACCCGTCAAAATCGTTGCCGCCAATGTTTTGGGATGCTTGAAAACTTCGCGCTTGGTGTCCAACGTGCCGATAACTCCGTTGTGCATGACGGCAACTTTATCCGCCAAACGATAAACTTCGCCTCTGTCGTGACTGACCAAAATCGCCGCGCCGTAAATTTTAAAAATGTCGGCAAGCTCAAGTTCCAACTGCCACTTCAACCAACTGTCCAATGCCGAAAAAGGCTCGTCCAACAACAAAATTTCTGCGTGCGAAGTCAAAACTCTGGCGAAAGAAACTCGCTGTTGCTGACCGCCGCTTAATTCGGAAGGATAAGCATTTTCCAAGCCGTCAAGTTGAAAGCGCGACAAATTTTCCTTGAGCTTGCGATTTTTTTCCTCCGCATTTCCGACAGCCGCAAATAAAATATTTTCGGCAACAGTCATGTTCGGGAAGAGCGCGTAATTTTGAAAAAGATAACCTGCACGTCGAAGTTGAGGCGGCAGGTTAATTTTTTTTGCGCTGTCATAAAGCGTTCGCCCGTTCAGAATGATTTTTCCCTCGTCAGGCGTCTCAATCCCCGCAATACATTTCAGCGTCATGGACTTTCCACAGCCGGACGCGCCCAGTAATGCAAAAATTTCATCATGAACGGTAAAATCAACGTCAAGTACGAAATCGCGCAGATTTTTTTTTATGCAAACTTTCAGTTCCATTATTCGACAACTTTAAAGCCATATTTCTCGAAAACTGCTTTGGCGGCGTCACTGCTCGTGAAGTCAAGGAACATTTTGGCGGCGTCAAGATTTTTGGAAGATTTAATTGCGGCGGCAGGATAAATTACGGGCTTGTGAGTGCCTTCGGGAGCCGCGCAGATAACTTTTACTTTGTCGGAAATCGCCGCGTCCGTCGCGTAGACAACGCCGCAATCAACTTCGCCGCTCTCCGTCCAAGCAAGAACTTGACGAACATCCGAGCCGTAAACCGCTTTTGCTTTGACAGCGTCGAGAATATTTAATGCCGTAAAAATTTCTTCGCTGTATTGTCCGACCGGCACGCCCTTAGGTTCGCCGAGCGCAATTTTTTCAACCTTATCGGTCGCAACATCTTCATAAGACATAATTTCTTTGGTGCTGTCAATGGGAACAATCAAAACAACTTCATTGCGGAGTAAATCTTTGCGGGTGCCTTCGGCAAGTTCGCCCTTTTCCTCAAGCGCATTCATTTGCTTCTGCGCGGCGGAGTAGAATAAATCGGTTTCGCCGCCGTTTTCAATCGCCTGCTGAAGTGCGCCGCTGGAGCCGAAGTTAAAAACAATTTTGACGTTAGGATTGTCCTTGTTGTAAAGCTCGGCAAGTTCATTCATTGCGTTGGTAAGAGAAGCCGCCGCCGCAACGTGAAGTTCAACGGGCTCGGCATCAGCTTTTTTCTCTTCCTTCGGCGCAGGATTGTCACCGCCGCCGCATCCCGCAAAAATCATTGTCACGAGAAGCAATGCCGCCATAAAAATTTTTTTCATGATAAAAACCCTCCATTAAAAGAAAAATTCAACACGCCCGAACAGTTTTTCAATGTCGCGCCCGTTGGAAATTTTTTTGCCGTTTACGTATTTGGCTTGGAGCAAAACATTTTTGAAAAGAGTATAGCCCGCGCCTATCTCCAAACCTTTTTCGCCCGCATCAAGTCCGCCGTTGGCATTGTAAGTCGGATCGAGCGCAACATATTGTCCGAGACGACGATAAGCGGCGTAAAGTCCCCATGTGCCTTTTTGAGTTCTCTTCGCGCCGAAAATGTCAAGCTGAATGTTATGGGCGTGGTCGTAATTGTCCGCCTTTGTGTTTTGTGCGTAGTTTCCGCTGATTGCAATCGCCTTGTTGAAACGATAGCCCAAGCCGACAGTCCAAATGTTGGCGTCGTCGGTTGTGCCGTGATCTTTGTAATTGGCAACATTTTTAAAGCCGCTTGAATTCAAATGATGATAACTTGCATTGGCAGAAAAGCCGCCGCCTTTGTACTCAACGCCGATACTCTGCATGTTGGAGGCTTTGTCTTTGTTGAGTCCCGCACTTTTGATTGTCGAGTTTGTGCTGTCCAAGTCGTAACGTCCTGCCTGCGCGATCACTTTAAATTTTTTTCCGTAAGAAATGCTCGCGCCGGAAATTTCATCGTCAAAAAGGAATTGGGTATCAAGCGCGGTAGGAATTTTGCCGACATTGAAAGTCCAATCGCCGTATTTGCCCTGCGCCCAAGCACGAACAAGAGTTGCATTGCCGCTGGTGCCCGTGTCGTTTTTCATGTCGAAATCCATATCAATACGCGCCCTAAGCGTCCAATGATCATTAACTTCCGCGACGGGCTCAAAACGGAATTTAACGCGGTCGGTATTATTTTTATTCTTGGAGCCGTTCGCCTGTTCGGTGCGCTTGCTTTGATAAGTGTAACGCAAAAATCCATGCCATTGAACTTTATCGGCGTATTTTTCAAGCTCGGAGACGCGGACGCCCAATGCATCCAATTCATCTCTGAACTCCGCCGCCAATCTGTCGAGCTCGGCTTTGTTCGCGCCCGAAGGATTCTTCGCCATTGCCTTAGCAACCATCTGCGCCATTTCGTAACGAGTAATGTTTCTGTCGCCGCGATAAGTTCCGTCGCCGTAACCTTCGACAATGCCTTCTGCCGCAAGTTTCGCAACCGATTGATAAGCCCAATGCCCCGCAGGGACATCGCTGAAAGGATTTGCCGCCGCAAAAGTTGTTGTCGACGTGCCGATAATGAATGCTCCCGCCACAGTTGCCGCAAAAAATTTTTTGTGAAGCATCATAAGAATTCCCTCCGTAAAAAATTTTAAGGACTGCCCTCCGCTTGTTTGCAAAAGGACAGCCCAAATTTTCTACACCAAAAAAACTTGCGCACTGTGGACATCTCCTTTTCAAACAGGGAAGGCGACGCAGTTTCCCGCGCCACCCCGGCTCAGCGTCATGGCTTGCGCTTTAGACGCTTTCGCTCGAAGATTTATAAAAGTTTAGCACGCAGAAGAAATTCTGTCTGTGATAAGAATCACGGGCACTCAAAATTTTTTAGGATTGAATAAGCGTCAAAAGATTTTTGTAGTTGTTCGCGACTTTGATAACGTAATGGACGGTTTCGGAATAATTCGGAACGCCGCCGTGTTTTTCCACTGCGCCGGGACCGGCATTGTAAGCCGCAACCGCATCCGTCACGGAATAAGCTCCCCAATTTTGAAAACGTCCGAGCTGATTTTTGATGTAAATCGTGCCGCCGATAACATTTTCAAGCGGATTGTGAGGATTGACACCCAAACTCGCCGCCGTCGAAGGCATTAACTGCATAAGCCCGACCGCGCCGACGGCACTTGTCGCATGAAAATTAAATTCGCTCTCGGCTTCCATTATCGAAGTTATCAAAATCGGATCCACTTGATATTCGCTGGAGGCGTAAAGAATCGCCCGCGTTATCCAATCGCATTCAACTTCGTTGCCGTTGTAGCGATTGACTGTCTGATAAATCGCGCTGTAATAATCCGCCGCCTCGACTTCGCCGCCGAACATTAACATGAAACTTAAAATTACTGCCGCCAAAAATTTTTTCATATCATTTGCTCCCTTATCGCCAAAAATTTTTCCGATTATAACACAGATTTTCCCAAGTCAAAATTTATATTGTAAAAAATTTCCCGTTGTGGCAAAATGTTTAGCATAAAACTTTTAAGGAGCGATTAAAATGTTGATTGATAACGAGGATAAAAATTTGGTCGAGAAAAAAATTTCTTCCGAGCCCGTTTTTGACGGCGTGCTTCTTCACGTGAGAAAAGATGAAGTCGAACTGCCCAACGGTCACAAATCCGTCCGCGAGTGGATTGAACACCCCGGCGCGTCGGCTGTTATTCCTCTCCTTCCCGACAATCAGATTATTCTTGTGAGACAATTCCGCTATCCCGTCGGAAAAGTGACGCTCGAAGTTCCCGCAGGCAAGCTCGACAAACTCGGCGAAGATCCGATTGAATGCGCCAAGCGCGAACTTTCGGAAGAGACGGGTTACACGGCGGGCAAATTTTGGAAACTCACAACCATTGCCACAACCGTTGGTTTTACCAACGAATATATCCATCTCTACGCGGCAAGTGATTTGACGCCCGGCAAAATTCATCCCGACTCCGACGAATTTATTAACGTCGTAAAAATTCCTCTGACTGCCGCCCTTCAAATGGTCGAGAGCGGAAAAATTTTCGACGCAAAATCAGCCGTCTCGATTCTTCTGCTCGCCAAACAAGTTTTCCATAAGAAATAATCGGAGGCGATTTAATGAAAGCTTCGGCGATAAATTTTTTTCGCAACCATAAATCCGCGCAGATTTTCCTGACATTTGTCGGGCTCGTTGCACTCACTGCGCTTGTCGGAAAAATTTTTCCCGTGTTCGCTGGAACAATCCTCTGCTTGCTTTTAATCAGCGGCTATTACGGCGTGTTGTTTCGTTGCCTGAAGTTTTGCGACATAAATTTTCTTGACGAATTGATAAAAGATTTTCCGAGAATTTTACTTGTCGCGGCTGTCGGCACAGGTTTTATAATTTTCATGGTAAGTTCCCAACAAACGATTTATATTTGGGATTCTTTGGAGACATGGGAGCCGACGATTTACTGCGAAGAAACAACTTTCAGCGACCCGCATCAAGCATTAAAAAATCTGCGCGGGTCGATAAATCACGCCGACTACAATAATTTTTTGCCGATGTTGATGGCGTTGCCAATGCACATTTTCGGCAAAAGTTTTCTCTGCTATACACTTTATGTCTGGCTGATGTTCGGCTTGCCCGCAATTTTTTTTGCGGCGGCATTACTCAAGAATCTTTTGGAAGAAGTCGGGTTTAAAAATTTTCCGTGCTCGGCGTTCATGGCAATTTTTATGCTCCTGCCGATAATCGAAATTCCAATATTCGTCGGCTATGCAAATATCTCAATCTTGTTGCCGGGTACAATAATTTTGGCAATGCTTTTGAGTTTAAACAGAGCGGAATTGCAATCGGAGCGATTAATTCTAATCGGAGTGCTGTGTATCTTCGCGGTATTTCAAGCGCGGACGGCGGCTTACATGATTTTGGGAATTTTCTTCGGCTACACACTTTATGTGACTCTGACTAGTTTTCAAGAGAGAAATTTCCTGTTCAACTTCTTAATGCTTTGCAAAAAATTTTTAGTCATCGGATTTTCCGCATTGCTGATAATGTCGCCGCTGTTTTTTACTTTCATCAGACGATCGCTGAGTTATGACATAGGGACAGCGTATTCGGCTTATCAGCTCGGTCTCGATTTTTCTGAACGCTTTTTTGTTCACGTCGGATTTTTGGGACTGTTACTCTATGCAATTCTCCTCGTCGGAGTATTTTTGAGTTTCAGAGATAAAAAATTGTTTGCCTGTTCGACATTCTTTCTGACGTGGATTTTTGTTTCAGTCTTTTTGATTTGTCGCATTCAACTTATGGACAGACAACATTACTACATAATGATTTTGCCGTTCGCCATGCTCGTTGCGACAACCGCTGTCGTCACATTTTCTAAAAACAAATACTTGGGGGCAACGCTGATTTTTATCTTGACTTTTAACTTCTTCCAATCTTACTTGGGAAATTTCGGCGGCAAATTAAGTTCCGTATTCACGGCGGGTTATACTGTGCCCGTTCGACATGACATTGACGATTTAAAAGTTTTCGTATCCGATTTGAATGAGCTGACGGCAAGCAACGAAAAGAAAATTTATCTTTTGGCGAGCAGCGGTCTGTATAATTCCGCTACTCTGCAGGCAGTTTATCTTCCGGAGCGTCACGGAGCTTTACAGAGTTTGATGGGAACTGCAGATGTAGATTTAAGGGACGGTTTCCCGACAAGATTTTTCGACGCAGATTTTATTATCGTCTCCGAACCGATACAAACGCATCTTCGTCCGCAGGATCAATCGGTTGTCGCGGCTCTTTCGGAAGGAATTATGCATTCTCCGCCGCTTTCAAGGCATTTCAAAAAAATTAAGGAGTATTCATTCTCTCCTGACGGCATTTCAACGGTAAAGTTTAAACTATGCGAAAAAATTTCGCCTTACGAAAAGGCGGATATTGATTTTGTGGAAAATTATTTCGTCGAACTTTATCCCAATCAGCCCGAATTGTTTAAAAATCGTTTTGAGGAATATAAGCGTGAACATTTTAAGGAATGATTTCATGAATGAAGTTTTGTACGTCGTTATTCCGTGTTACAATGAGCAGGAAGTTCTGCGCGAGACTGCCAAAAGATTGAAAGAAAAATTTCAAACGCTGATTGCGGCAAAAAATATTTCGGCAAAAAGTCGCATTGTCTTTGTAAATGACGGCTCCAAAGATTCGACGTGGAAAATTATTTGCGAACTGCACGAACGGGATAAAATTTTTTCGGGCATAAATCTTTCTCGCAATCGCGGACATCAAAACGCTTTACTTGCCGGACTAATGACCGTCAAAGACTGCGCGGACATGGTAATTTCAATGGATGCCGATTTGCAAGATGACATAAACGCGATTGACGAAATGATTTGTAGATACAAAGAAGGTTTCGACATTGTTTACGGCGTGCGGAGCAAACGCGAAACAGATACTTTTTTTAAACGATTTACGGCGGAGAGTTTTTATAAGCTGATAAAATTTTTGGGAGCAGACATTGTGAACAATCACGCCGATTATCGCTTGATGAGTCGACGTGCTCTTGACGGCTTGGCGCAATTCGGCGAAGTCAATTTGTTTCTGCGCGGAATTGTCCCGATGATCGGTTATCCTTCTGCAAAAGTTTATTACGAACGGGCGGAACGTTTTGCGGGCGAAAGTAAATATCCGCTGAAAAAAATGTTGTCCTTCGCATTTCAAGGCATAACTTCCTTAACCGTCGAGCCGATTCGCATGATTACAACTTTGGGCGTCGCCATGAGTTCAATCAGTTTTTTTGTGATTCTTTGGACGCTGTATGAATATTTTTTCGGCGATACGGTTCGCGGCTGGACAAGTATGTTGGCGTCGCTGTGGTTTATCGGCGGGCTTATCCTCTTATCAATCGGCATTGTCGGCGAATACGTCGGAAAAATTTATCTGGAAAGTAAAAAACGCCCGCGCTTTATCGTGAGCGAATTTTTAAATGAGTAAATCGGAGGCGATTTAATGTTTGATGATATTGGTCAATTAATCGCCGGCGTGCCCGGCATTATCATTGCTATGGTTATTCACGAATTTTCTCATGCCCGCGTTGCCTATGCACTCGGAGACTATACACCGAAAATGCAAGGGCGGCTGACTCTCAATCCCGCCGCGCACATTGATCCCATCGGTCTTTTAATGTTGTTCTTCGTTCATTTCGGCTGGGCTAAGCCCGTTCAGATTAATCCGCTGAATTTTTCCAACCCGCGCAGAGATGATATTTTGGTTTCGCTGGCAGGTCCCGCCTCGAATTTAATCACGTCGTTTGTCGCGCTAATTTTTTTGGTTTTGCTCGTGAAACTGGATTTCCCAATGTCTGACGGCTTGCTTGTCGTTTTCAATTTGATTATCATCTACAATATCAACTTCGCGATTTTTAACATGTTGCCAATCCCGCCGCTCGACGGCTCGCACATTTTGAGAAATTTGCTTCCTTACGAATTGGCACGCGGTTATGAAAAACTCGAACGTTACAGCTTCATCTTCCTAATCATAATCCTCATGACGCCGATTTTGCATTATATTTTTGTGCCGTTGCAAAGATTTATCTTCGGAATTTTTCGAGACATCGTAAACATTTTGCTTTAAATAAAAAAAGCCCCAAATCGACTTCGGGGTTTTTTTGTTTATACGACGATATTTTTCAAACCAATTTTATCGCAAAGCTCAAGCACTTTGTCATAACAGCCGCCTTTGAAAAACTTGCAGGTATCTTACGCCGAAAAGGTCGCCTTCGCCTTCATCGAAATGCTGAAAGTTTTGAACAGGAACATCATGAAGCCGAATCGTCGGCAATATGATTTAGATTTTCATTATGCATTAAAAAATCCCTCCAAAAATCGGAGGGATAATTTTTTTATTTGCCGAAGGAAATATCCGCCTCAAACATTCTGTTCCAAGGGAAACGAACTCTGATATTGTCGTTGCCCGTGAATTTCGGAAGATTTCTCTGCGCAAACTCTTCAAGCAAAGATGCACAATTATCTTCGGCGGCAAGAATTTTATCGTTTAAAAATTCGTAACGCCCGTCGCCGGCAATCCAATTCAGTTGACTCGCGCCCACACTTCGGACATTGGCTTGATAAGCCCAATCGTCAAGGTAACGGTGCAAAAGCAATTCATCAACGGCATTATCTTTCATGCGCGCCGCCAAAATTCCCGTGCTCAATGCAAAGCCCGTTGAGTTCGTCGGCGTGTTCCAACCCGAATAAGCTTGAATTTTGAAAAGCAGTCCGCGCCGCCGCAACTGATTCATAAGCGCATTGTCCGAGCCGTTCGCAAAAGCAACGTCGGCAACGATAATTTTTTTGT
Source organism: uncultured Selenomonadales bacterium (assembly GCA_937877655.1). GTDB lineage: Bacteria > Bacillota > Negativicutes > Selenomonadales > Selenomonadaceae > Quinella. The sequence continues at coordinate 1,251 of CALFJC010000138.1, read as the reverse complement.
TCTGCCCGACATAATTTTGAACGGTATCGACAAAAAATTTCGTGCCTTCGCGAGCCGTGCCGTCATTAATCGCGTTGTCCGCCTCGAAAGTTTCTCCGTCGGGATTCGTATTCACCGCCAAAATTAAATCTGCGCGGGATTCATCTTCAGTAAAAGTCGCGCCCGTCGCTTGAATCGCCGCTCCGATTGAATCGTCAAGTTGTTCGTCGGAATAAGCGGGGATTGTCTGCCCGCCGCGTCCGAAATTGTACTTGACAAAAATTTTCGGAGAAATATTCGCCTGCTTATTAACTGCTCGCGTCAACAAAACCAATCCTATTTCGTCAATGCCCGCCGTCGTTATGTATTTATTTTTTTCGAGCCCGCGCCCGTATTGCAAAAGCTTGCGCCCTTCGTTGTGCGTTTGAGAGTAAGGCGCATTGTCGTCACGTCCGAGCAAAAGATAATCAAAAGTTTTGTCGCGAGCATAATCAATTAATTTTTTGTTGGCATCAAAATTTTTTTCGCGCCGCCCCATCCAATCTTCAATCGCCTTTTGCGGAATAAGCCGTTGCAGAAAATTAAATTCCTTAATTTCACGCGGCGTCAAACCTTCCAATTCCTGCTTGTCCATCAATTCGGTTAAGCGAAAAATATTCGTGCCGTAATAGCGATAATAATCCGGTTCTTCGTAACCCGAAGCCAAACCCGTGCGCGGCGTCCGCATTATCGAGCCGAAAACATACAGCGGGATTTTTTTATGCTTCTTACGAAACTCCGCGAACAAATCTGCCCGCGCCAAAATTTCATCGCCGTCGTATTCATGCTTGCGAGAGCCGACCAAGCTTCCGTAAAGCAAGGCATCCGACGAAATGACGGCGGCGGTTATATCTTTCTTTGCATTTTTATTCAGCCAATCCCACAACAAATCCGGGTCGCCTAGATTTTCGCGGTTGCCCAAAAGTTCCAACGGCGGCGAAACAACTGCCCAGCCCGCCTTCTCCAAAACTTCAATCGTCTGCTTGTTGACAATCGGGCGGCTGTCGTGCGGAATGTATAAAACTTTTTCCTGAATTTTTTTCTTTTTCGCCGAGCAGTCACTTGTTCCCGCGCAGATTATCATCAAGACGAGAAAGCAAGTGACAATACGTAATGCGTAATGCGTAATGCGCAATGAATTTCTTTCTCCTTCCAAATATAGTGAGTAATGATTAATGAGACACGGGCGCACAGGACGTGCGCCCGCCGGCAACGAAAACAGGATGTTTTCAT
>CALFJC010000137.1 GCA_937877655.1 uncultured Selenomonadales bacterium | reverse complement strand
AAAAATTGCGGCGGAAGGCGGCGGCATCGGGCTTGCCGATTTCATTTACAAGCAACTTTCACAGACCAAATGATCAAAAAAATTATCCCCGCTTGAATGTCGGGGATTTTTTAATCTGCGCGAAAAATTTTCAATCATCTCAATGAAAAGCTGAAAAAAATTGCGGCGGAAGGCGGCGGCATCGGGCTTGCCGATTTCATTTACAAGCAACTTTCACAGACCAAATGATCAAAAAAATTATCCCCGCTTGAATGTCGGGGATTTTTTAATCTGCGCGAAAAATTTTCAATCATCTCAACGAAAAGCTGAAAAAAATTGCGGCGGAAGGCGGCGGCATCGAGCTTGTCGATTTCATTTACAAGCAACTTTCACAGACCAAATGATCAAAAAAAATTATCCCTCCAATGCGGGGGGATTTTTTTTTGTAAAAATAAATTAATCGGCGGACGAAGCGACAATTTCTTTCAGCAAAGCTTGGCAACCGAGATAAATTTCCGAAAAAGCTTTTTCATGTTCACCGAGAAAACCGGGGTCGGCTACGCTTATTTCATTGCCGTCAAAATCTTTCAGCAGACGAATTTTTTTATCGGGGTCGCCAAGCTCCCGTGTCATGAGTTGCAAAGTTCTTTTGTCCAAAGCGATAACGATTTTGAAATTTTGATATTCCCGCGCCGTGAAATGTTTTGAAATATGTTCGGCGACGGGAATTTTATTTTCCAGCAAAGTTTTGCGCGTCCTTCTGCCCAAAAATTCGCCGCCGTCGGTGGTGCAACCCGCCGAGTCAACGCTGATTTTTTTTGCGAGCCCCGCCGCCTTCAAAAGATACCGCATGATATATTTCGCCATTGCCGAGCGGCATGTATTCCATTCGCAGACAAAAATTATATCGCCCAAGCTGTCAACGCCGCTTTGAAAAATTTCTCCGCTTAAAATATCGACCGCCGACAATCGCCCGCCGGGAATAAATGCGCCCGTGTCGACCATCAAAATATTTCTGTCGGGAATTTTTATCGGACGCGGATTGATTGAATCGAAGTCGAAAAATAATTTAATCGGCGAGTGCCCGCTGATTATAACGTCCTTGCCGCTGTAATGATTGAAAAATTTTTCGCGAGCCCACAGCAAAAATTCTTTGTCTTGCTCCTCAAGCGCAACGCCTTCTTCAACGCCCGCATGACAGAAAAAATATTTTTGCCCGCCGACTTCGATTGAGTAACTGAGCGGAAAATTTTTAATGAAATTAATCAAGTCGTCAATCGTGCAATTATTTTTTTTGCAAAGAACCTTTATCCACCTTAAAGTTTCTTGTCCGCCGTTGATAAGCCATGAAACCGCCGCGCCGTATCCCATTGCGTCGCGGTTGCTGATAATTTTTTTCTTCCCGTCCAAAATTTCTTCGAGAAATTCACGATCTTTTTCAAAAGCGTCAAGCATCATTTGTTCATGATTCCCGCGCAGGAAAATAAAATTTTTGTCTTTTGGCTGATTGATAACCCAATCAAGAACGGCGGCGACGTTTTCGCCTCTGTCAATGTAGTCGCCCAAAAAAATTATCAAATCGTTATCGGTCACGGAAAGTTTTCTCCACAAGGATTTCAATTCGTTGAACTTGCCGTGAATATCCCCGACAGCCAAAATTCTTTTGTAAGACGAATCGTTGACGGACGGAACAATTTCCCGTGCGTTGTTGATAAAAAGTTTTTCTTTATCCATTTTAAAGCCTCCAAAAAATTTTCAACGAAAAAACTCCTCCGCGATTCACAGAGGAGTTTTTTTCATAACGCCGATTACTCGACGAAAATTTTCTTAGAAGAACCAGCTTGCACGTCCGAAGAAAGTTCTAAGGTTTTCATCCGAGCCAAGGGTTTTGCCGAAGAAGTAACCAAGCTGAAGTCTTGTGTTATAAATCGGTGTATAAGTAAGTCCGATGTCGACGCCTTTTCTGTGGCTGTTGTTAAACCAAGTGTCGTAAGTCGGAGCCAAGCTGACGAATTTGCTGGTGTAACGATAATCGGCACTGATGCCCCAGCTGCCGGGAACTTTTCTGTCCGCGCCTTTGTAAGCAATGCCGGCAGTCCAAGATTTTTTCTCTTTTTCGGCTTTGGTGTTGTTTGCATATGCGCCGCCGATTTTAAAGCCGCCTTTGAAGTTGTAACGTGCGCCGACTGTCCAAACATTGGCATCATCTTTGCCGTACATGCCTTTGAAGTCGTCGCTGTTGAAGTGATGATAGCCCGCGCCGATATAAAATCTGTCATCGTCGTAGGAAAGTTCGCCGCCTTGATAGCTTGCGGGATCGTCAAAACTTCCGTCACTGCTGTAACGACCTGCCATAAGTGCAACTTTGAATTTGTCGCCGTAAACAGCCGCCGCGCCGCTGAGGAAGTCATCCATTACAAGACCGTCGTCAACATTGGTATAGAAATCGAATTTACCGACGTTAAGTGTAAGCTTACCGTAATTGCCTTGAGCATAAGCTGTTCTGAGATGCAAATCGCCGTCCCAAGAATCGCCTTTGTCTTCGCTCATGTTGACACGTGCATCAATACGCGCTTTGAGTTTCCAATGATCGTTGACTTCGGCGGTCGGAAGCAAACGGAGTTCAACGCGGTTTTTGCTGGTCTTAATGTCGCCGCCGCCTTTGGTATCTTCTTTTTCGTTCCAGTAGCGATAACGAAGTTCGCCGTTCCAAATAACTTTGTCGGCGTATTTTTCGAGCTCGGCAACGCGAACGCCCAATGCATCCAATTCATCTCTGAACTCTGCCGCGAGACGATCCAACTCGGCTTTGTTCGCGCCTGTCGGATTCTTCGCCATTGCTTTAGCAACCATCTGCGCCATTTCGTAACGAGTAATGTTTCTGTCGCCGCGATAAGTACCGTCGCCGTAACCTTCGACAACGCCCGCCGCCGCAAGTTTTGCAACCGACTGATAAGCCCAATGCCCCGCAGGAACATCGCTGAACGGATTTGCCGCTGCGAATGCGGTTGAAGTTGAAGTTGCTCCGACAACGAACGCCGCCGTCAAAGCTGCCGCCAATGTTTTCTTCATTTTGAAGACCTCCCAAAAAATTAACCGATAAAATTTTTCCTGTGGCTCTCGGTTTCATTTGGAGGAGCTTTCAAATTTGAGTGGCCGTGTTTCCTCAAGTCGTCTTTCTTCTCCGCTTGTTCCCTCAAGCCGCGCAGAATATAGCACAGTCGAAAAAATTTTTCAAGAAAAATTTTTTCCATATTTGTTACATATTTAATCGCATTGCTTTTCGTTTGCTCGTAATTTATAATTTGCGCAGAAAAATTTGCAGAGGAGTTGAGAGAATGGCAAATTACACGACGACGACTCCCGATTGGGCAGTTTCAAATCAATCGGCGGTCATGAGCGGCATTGAAGGCATAAAGGATACGACGGTCGGGAATATCAATCCCGCGTTCGCTTCGGGGCAATTCAAACCGAAACGCCGAATGACTTTGACGGAAGATGAACTCGTTGACGGCGTGACGAGCGGCGACAGAATGATTTTATCGCGGGCAATAACTTTGATTGAAAGCAACAGCCCGAAACATTTCGCGAAGGCGCAGAGAGTTTTGCAAAGACTTTTGCCGCGAACAGGTAAGGCATTGCGAATCGGAATAACGGGCGTTCCCGGCGCGGGCAAATCGACAATCATTGAGGCGTTCGGCAACATGCTTTGTGACGACGGACATCGCGTCGCAGTTCTTTCAATCGATCCGACGAGCTCGATAACGAAGGGTTCAATTCTCGGCGATAAAACTCGCATGGGAACTTTGAGCCGCCGCAGTGAAGCTTTTATTCGTCCAAGCCCGGCGGGCGGAACTTTGGGCGGCGTCGCCAGAAAAAGTCGCGAGACAATGTTAATGTGCGAGGCTGCAGGTTACGACGTGATTTTGATTGAAACTGTCGGCGTCGGGCAATCGGAAACAACGGTTCGTTCAATGGTAGATTTTTTTATGCTGGTTGTGTTGACGGGCGCGGGAGATGATTTGCAGGGAATAAAAAAAGGAATTATGGAGCTCGCGGACGCTATCGTCGTCAACAAGGCGGACGGAGATAATTTGGTTCGAGCGAAAGTCACTCGCGGCGAATACGAACGCATGACGGAATTTATTCGTCCCGCAACCGAAGGTTGGAATACTCATGCTTACCTTGCCAGTGCCGTTACGAAAATGGGCTTGCCCGAATTGTGGCAGGTGATTCAACTTTTCAAAGAGACAACGACGGCAAGCGGCGTCTTTCAACGGCGAAGAGATTCACAGCTTCTCGATTGGATGCACGCAATGATTGATGAACATCTGCACAATTTATTTTTCGGCGACGCCGTGATAACAGGCAGAATGCCCGAAATAAAAGAAGCCGTCCTGCGCGGAGTAATTTCGCCGACGCAAGCGGTTGCGGAGCTTGTAAAAATGTTTGACATTGCCCGCGCCGCGCAGAAAAAAGTTGACTTATTCGGCGCGTAAATTCTATTGAGTTTGCAGGAAAATTTTTTCGGCGGCAGAATCAATCAACAAAAAGAATTTTCACAAATTTTTTGGAGGTGGTTTCTGTGGCAAGTCTTGGGATAAGGAATTGTATACGTTGCAAAAAAATTTTCATGCCGGTTTCCGATGAGAAACTATGTCGGGATTGTCGCAACGAAGAACTTGAAATGGAAGAAACGGTTAAAAATTATGTTCGCGACCATCCCGGCATCACGGTAGATCAACTCATTGAAGGTTCGGGGGCGCCGAGTGCTCTGGTTTGGCGAATGATTCGGCAAGGCTTGTTTGAAAATTCCACTCTGCGTGACGCAAAATATCCCTGCGGAAATTGCGGCAAGTTGATAAGCAAAGGCGTTTACTGTTACGAATGCGCCAGCAAACTCAGATTAGACGCGCAAAAATTCGCCAACGCCATGACTGCCAAAAAACGCGCCGAAGAAAAAGCCGCCGAAGCCGCCGAAAACAGGAAAACTTTTTCAAGCTCAATGTACGACGAGATAAACAGTTCTCGCGGTCGATAAAAATGATCAAAAAAATCTGCAAGTTTTTCCTTGCAGATTTTAATTTTTTAAGGGAGATGAATTGCAGAGATGGCATCCGAAAAAATTTTGCGCGTTACAAACTCGACGAATCCCTTTTTGATTTTGGACGAAGAAACGGAAATCGTCGACGCCTCAAAACGCACGAAGCCGATTCAAATCACGGGTAATGCAAATGATAATTCAATCGTCGGCGGTTTCGGAAACGACACGGTAAACGGCGGCTCGGAAAGCGACGACACTTTAACGGGCGGCAAAGGCAAGGATATTTTTGTTTAAGGCGGCGGCAACGACAGAATTACCGATTACGAAAAAGGAAAAGATGTCCTCAGCTTAAGCGGCGAAAAAATTTCTGACGTGATTTCAAGTGACAAAGATTTAATTTTTACTTTCGACAACGATAAATTTTTGATTCTGAACGAAGCGGCGAATAAAAAAATTTCTTTTCGTACCGACAAGAAAACGGTTAAAAATTTTTTTGCCGATCACGCAGTTTTGAGCGGCACAAAGACAAGCGCGACTTTGTACTCGACGGCAACAACTTTTTCAGCCGAAAATTATTCGGCAATGACAACGATTGACGGCGCGTCTGTTTCTTCGGCAGTCAACCTTGCGGGCAATGACAAAGGTAATTATCTGATTGCGGGCGAAAACGGCTCGACACTCGACGGCGGCAAGGGCAGAGATACCCTTAAAGGCGGCAACGGCTCAGATATTTTCGTCTGCAACAAAAACAGCGGGAACAAAGTTATCACGGATTATTCTGCGGACGACGTGATAAGTTTGGTCGGCGCGACGGTTGATAATGCGTCCGTCAAGAGCAACGGCGATGTTATTTTGAAAGTCGGCAGGAATAAAATAACCGTCAAGGGCGCGGGCGAAAATGACATCATGCTTAGCGAAGACGGCACGACAAAAATTTTCTCCGAAGGAATTTTTTACAACGAAGACAAAACGGCGGCGACAATTCCCGCAAAATATCGTTCGGGCAAAGTGAATTTTGATAAAACGGTTACGAACATTGACGGCACGGCGGCAGGGAAAAAATTGAACCTTACGGCAACTTCAACCGAAGGCGCAACAATTCTCGGCGGCAAGAGAAAAGATTCTTTGACTGGCGGCGCGGGCAACGATTATATCGACGGCGGCAAGGGCAATGATATTTTGACAGGCGGCGAAGGTGCAGATACTTTTTTTTGCAACAATAATTCGGGGAACGATCTCATAACCGACTTTAATTCCGAAGAGGACATAATTAAGCTCGGCGGAAATTACTCCGTCAAATATTACGTGAAAAAAAATGACGTTATCCTTAAAACCGGAAGGAATAAAATCACTTTGAAAGGAGCCGCCGACTCCGAAATAAGTATTGTCGGCGGAAACGGAAATGTAAGTTTGCTTGGAGATTCTTTTTATTCCGTCCCCGCAGGTTTATCTTTCGACAATGTTCGTGATTCGGTCTCTTCCGCCGTCAAAATAACTTCCGATTACAAAGAAACTCAATTCAAAGCGGCGAATTATCCTTCCGTTGTCTCTTTGGATTCTTCCGCAAAAACGGACGGCATGAATATCATCGGCAACGAAAAAGATAATTTTATCGTGAGCGGCGCGGGCAATGACACTCTCGAAGGCGGCAAGGGCAAAAATATTTTTGTCTGCGGCGACGGCAATGATCTTATTCTCGATTACAAAGAAGGACAAGACACAATTAAATTGAACAAAGGATATATCCTCGATATTTCTTTCGACGGCGACGACGTAATTTTTATGACCGGCGGCGGTTCTGTCACAGTCAAAAACGGCACGGGCAAAACCATAACGATCACGGATGCCTTTGACAACACGACAAGCAAAATTTATACGCCCGAAGAATCTTCCCCCGACTTGACGGAAGACGAGATGTTGGAAAATCTTCACGAAGTTTCAAAAGATTTATTGCAGTCTTTTGTGGATTCTTTCGGCGAAGTTGATTTTGAAGAACTCCTTGATTCTGCCAAAACAGATTACGAAAAAAATTTGCTGGAGCATATGCAAAAATTAATTACTCTCTCAAAAGATTTGCTTGAAAACAAAATTTCATTCGAGTCCGACAAGGCGGAGGAGCTTGAAAATGTATCGGAGCCCGCCGTTAAAGAGCTCGCTCAAACTAATGAATCCTACACCAAAGAAGAATTTATCAGAGAGCTTAAGGAAATTGACAATTTCAATCTCGCCTCGGAAAATCTTTTGAATGACCCGGATAATCTTTTGAAACATTTAGATCTTCCGCCCGCTCCGCTGAAAGTTTTTTTAAGGGTTTATAATTTAACTTCCGTATGCATGACAGCTTACGTTGCCACAGACGGAGAAATTCTGGACGATCCCGATTTCAGAGATGAATTGCTGAGTACATTGGGCGACATCATCGGCGACTCATTGGAAGACATAAGCAAAATTGACGGCGTTTCGGACAATACGGCACTCGGTGCCTCACTCATGATAGCTTTTAATAACGCCGTCCAAGATTACAAAGAACTTGAAGGCAACCCCACTTTTACCGACAACAATGATATTTTTATTCCTTCGGAAAGATTTTGGCACGCCGCTTCGACTTTCGCCGTTGAAATTTTTGAGGAAGTTCCTTTGCTCGGTCCGATATGGGCATTTTTCCCGCCCGATGTCAAAGACGCCTCACGAGATGAAATTGCCGACTTTTTCATTTCGCACGGCAATGTAATTTTGGATAACGATCACGGCAGAAATTTCAGAGCCTCTCGCGCAGTGGAAAATATTGATGCCACTCGGCGAGACGAAAAAAATCCTATCAGCATAATTTGTACGGGCAACAACACTTCCGTTGTCGGCGGAGCAGGCAGCGATACGATTAAAGGCGATTGCGGAAAAGATATTTTTAAAGGCAACGCGGGCAATGATTCAATCGTAGGCGGCGGCAACAACGATCTTATTTGCGGAAATGCCGGCAATGATATTCTGATTGGCGATTATTACGGCGACAACAATCCTTACATAAAAAACAACGAGCATTCCGAAAATACCGGGCTCGACAACAAAACCTATTATCCCGAAACTTTTTATTACGGCAACGACACGCTGATTGGCGGCGCGGGAAATGATGACATTTTCGGCGGCGAAGGCGACGATTTCCTTTACGGATACGAAACGATTAATTCTTCTTCGATTGATGTCAACGGCATCTCGATTGGACAGGATGATCTCGATACACTTCGCGGCGGCAAGGGTAACGACAATATTTATTGCGGCAACGGACAAAATCTTATTCTGTATGCTTCGGGCGACGGCAACGATATTGTTCATAACTTCTCTGAAAGCGATACTTTTAAAATCACTTCCGGAAATTATGAAGTCACGACAAAAGCTCAAGATGTTATTTTTACAATCGGCGAAGGCTCCGTTACCTTCAAAAACGCCAAAGAAAAAGAAATTTATTTCATAGATGAAGAAGACGAAATTCATTTTTACGCTCCCCGAAAAATTTTGCACGGCAACGACAAACCTAATCAACTGGTAGGCGGCTACGGCAACGATATAATTTACGGTCACGGCGACGACGACACTCTTTCGGGCGATTACGGCGACGATCTTTTAATCGGCGGAAAAGGCAATGACATTTTGAACGGCAACGAAGGCGATGATACTCTTAAAGGCAACGAAGGCGAAGATTATCTTGACGGCGGCAAGGGCAACAACACATTTTTCGGCGGCGCGGGAAAAGATAAATTTCTTTTTTCCGAAGAAGCTTCGGACGGCAAAAGCACAACGAACATTATTGAAGATTACAGCGAAACAGACGGCGATGTCATAACCTCTTACGGTTTCAGAACAACGGATAGCTATTTCTCTTCTGAAAATGAAAACGACGTTGTTTTTGAATACGAAGTTTCTCCGCGCCGGTCTGACGAATCTTGGACATGCAAACTTATCGTCAAAAATGCAAGAGGACAATTCGTGACTTTCAACAACACCGATTATAATTGCGATGCGGATATTCTTCGCGTTGACGACACTTATCCTTTCCCAACAATCAATGGTTATTTAACGGTTATTTTGGATTCAAAGCGTACCGGAATTGACGCGACGGCTTGCACAAAAGACGTTTACTTAATCGGCAACTCGAAATGCAATGAAATTCAGGGCGGCGCGGGCAACGACACTTTAGACGGCAACTCCTACGATCAAAATTACTTGTGGGGCGGCGCGGGCAAAGATGTTTTTATTTGCGAGGATTCGGTTTCGGACGTGATATGGGATTACACCGAAGGCGAAGACATTATAAAAATCGGCGATTGGATGTGGGTCAATGAAAATTATTCTGCTGTTGAAGGCGATGATGTCAATTTAAGTTTCGGAATACAGGGGATGCCTCACTGCAACGTTTTGATAAAAAATGCTGTCGGCAAAGATATTCATGTTAAAGAAAACGGCGGAACTTTCGTGTACAATTTTAAGTAAACGCAAACGATAAATAAAAAAAATCCCCCTTCCAAGTCGGAGGGGGATTTTTTATGTCAAGTTCCGATAGTAAAAACTTATTGCGGGCAGAATCAGATACAAAATCAGTTCGTTAATTTCTTCAAAAATTTGTCCGTGCATTTTGCCGAAAAGCCAGCCGTGTTCTCCTACATAAGAAAGAATCACTGCCATAATCATTAATGCAAAGGCGGCGAGCGGTTGCGGGCTCAACAAAATTTTTTTTACGGAAACAAAGCGAACCAAAATAAAAATCATCGCCGCGCTGTAAGTCGCAAGGAAAATGTAAACGGGAATGCGATATTCATAATCAGCCATGCTGACGAAAACCGGTCCCAACTTTTCCACTTCCAACGGAAAAAAAACTCTTCCCCAACTCAATTCACGAAGAGCCATGAGAAAAAGTCCCGCCGCAAAAAGTCTTTGAAACCATCTCATCTGCGCGGATTCGGAACAAAAAATTAATATCAGCAGTGCGCTCAAAATTAAAACGGCGACTTGCGTATTTTCAAGGAAGCCGTTTTCAAAACTTATTTCGACTGGCAAAACAAAGACGAGCGGCAGACTCAAAATTATTGCGGCGAAGAGTGCGCCGAGATAAATTTTGTAAATTCGATACTGCAACTTTGTCGAGTTCATTAATTTTTCGCCTCTTGTCACCAGCCGAACAATCTGTCCAAAAAGCCGCGCCAGCCTCTGGAAACCGAGCCCATTCTTTCGCCGCTCAACAAACTTTTAACCAATTCCGAGACACAACGCGCCGCCGAAGATTTCGGATTGGAAATGATAAACGGTTCCTGTTTGTGCACAGCCTCAAGGACAACTCTGTCTTCATAAATGTAGCCGAGACAATCAATCGACAAACCCAAAAAATTTTTCGTCGTCTGATTAATTTTTTCGGCAACGTCTTCGCATTCTTCTTCGTCATGAATTCTGTTGACGACAAGTTTAATGTTTCGCCGCTCGGTGTAAGTCGTATAAGCTTTTATCACGGCGTAGGCATCGGCAAGCGCGGTCGGTTCGGGCGTAGTTATCAGCAAAACTTCTTCCGCCGCCAAAATAAATTCAATCACGTTTCGATTCAAGCCCGCGCCCGTGTCGATTATGATAATGTTCGCAAGTTCGGAACAACGCCCAAGTTTTTTGTGCAATTTTTTTTGCTCGTTGCGATTCAAACTCAAAGCCGCCTCAATCGCCGCGACGCCCGAAATATATTTCACGCCCTCAACGCCGTTTTCCACAACGTCTTCAAGCTCAATATCGTTATCCAAAAGATCTATCAGACTGCGATTGGTTACGGAGCCCATCAAAAGATTTACGTTCGCCATGCCGATGTCCGCATCAATCAGCATAACTTTTTGCCCCGCCATTTGCAAGCCGACTGCAAGATTTACGGCAAGGCTCGTTTTTCCGACGCCGCCTTTGCCGCTCGTTACGGCGATAACTCGTGTATTTTCTCCGACATCCAAATAAAGTTCGCCAATTTCTCGCGCCTTTGCCTCCTCTTCGGCTCGTTCTTCAACCAAATTTCTCAGTCTTGATGCTTGGTCAGACATGTTTTTTACCTCTTAATTACTCTTCAACTTTTTGGAGTAAAAGATTTGCAAGCACTTCAGAATTTGCGCGCTCAATGTCATCGGGGACGCTTTGCCCGGTCGTTATGTAAGACAGCGAATATCTGTTGTCGTTCAAAAGATTTACAATCATTCCTACGCTGCCCGTCTCGTCGATTTTGGTAAAAATTATTTTGTCGGGATTGACTTGCGAAAATTTATTCATAATCTGCTTGGCGTCGGTGAATTTTGTTGTCGCGCTGATAACCAAATGTTTTTCGATTCGAGGATTGACGCGCAAAAATTCTTCCAGCTCGCGCATTTGATATTCGTTGTGCTGACTGCGCCCCGCCGTGTCGATTAAAATCAATTCCTTGTGACGATGACGTTCGATAGCAGAGGCAAGTTCGGGCGGATTGTAAACAATCTCCAGCGGCAACTCCAAAATGTCCGAATAAGTTTTAAGCTGTTCGACGGCTGAAATTCTGTAAGTGTCCGCCGTTATCAGCGCGACGCTCGTTCTTTGTTCCAAAACAAATTTCGCCGCGATTTTGGCAAGCGTCGTAGTTTTTCCTACGCCCGTTGTGCCCAACAACGCAACTATTCTTACGCCGTGCCGATTGAGTTTCACGCCGTCGGAAAATTTCACATGCTCGTTAAGATAATTTGTCAAAGTGGTTTTCGCCGCCGGCGTATGCATATCGACCAAAGTTTCTCCCGCCTGTGCCTGCGCCGCCATTTCCTTTAAAATTTCTTCGTCAACTTCTTGGAGTTTCAAAGCTTCGTGCAACGAGACGCCGCCCTTTTTTGATTCGCGTCCCAAAATTTCTGTCAGCAGAGCTTTCATCTGCGCAATTTCTTCTTCGAGCTTCTTGATTTTTTCTTCGTTCGCCGTCGAAGGTTGCGCCTGCGCGATTGCGGCTTGTTGTGCCTGTTGAAGACGAAGTTGTTCCGCCGCTTGTGCCTGCGCTTGAGCTATTGCCGCCTGCTGAATCATTTGCAACTGATTGAATTGCGCCATTATCATTGCTTGAGTTTGCGCCATTTGTTCTTGAGTAAAGCCCGCGACTTGTTGCGGAATTTCGTTGTTCGCAGAAATTTTTTCTGTCGGTTGCGGGGCTTCGTTGGTTAAGGAAACTTTTTTTGAAGGTTGCGAAGATTCTTCGGGCGTGGAAATTTCTTTTGAAGGTTGCGAAGATTCTTCGGGTGTGGAAATTTCTTTTGAAGGTTGCGAAGATTCTTCGGGTGTGGAAATTTCTTCGGAAGGTTGCGAAGTTTCTTCAGACTCGGAAATTTTTTCTGACGATTGAGAAGTTTCTTCGGGTGCAGAAATTTCTTCCGAAGGTTGCGAAGTTTCTTCGGACTCTGAAATTTTTTCCGAAGGTTGAGATTCTTCGTCGGGTGAAGATTTTTCTTCCGATTCATCGGACGATACAGAATCTTCCTTTGCCGCGTTCAACATGTCTTCAAAATTTTTTGGCGGCGCGGGCGAATTTTTCTGCGCGGAAATTTTTTCTGCAAGATTGTCGATTTGCGTTGAAGAAGAAGTTTCATCTTTATTTTCCGCAGAAAGTTTTTCGTTTACCTTTTCTGCTCCCGCGACTGCCTGCGCGGTGCCGTCCGTTTTATAACGACTCAAAATTGAAGAAGTTGCAACGGTCGGATGCTTAAGGCGTTGCGGCTCCGTTTTTTTCGGCAGAGAACTTTCTTCGACCGCCGCCGTTATTTCCACGACTTCGCGGCTGCCGATGCCCAACAGCCCGCCCTCCTTATATTTTTTGCTGTGCAATATGACGGCTTCTTCGCCGAGCTCTTTTTTCATAGCCGCCATTGCGTCCTTCATATTGCCCGCTTTAAAAACTTTTATTTGCAAACAAAATCACCGCCAATTTCCATTTTATTTCTGTCAAGGGATTATAGCAGAAAAAATTTTCATAGCAAACCTTGACGGTTTTTTTTATGCGGTTTACACTCAAAAAAATTTTTGGGAGATGATTGGAATTTTAAGAGCCCTGTCTTTGTTTTCGGGAGCGGGCGGAATGGATCTCGGCATTCGTCAAGCAGGTTTTGAAATTTCTGCGTGCATTGAGATTGACAAAAATTGTTGTGAAACACTGCGAACAAATTTTTCGAACGGCACGAAAATTTTTCAAGGCGATATTCGACAATTTAAGCCTGAAGATTTTGCAACAGAGCAGATTGATTTGCTTTTCGGCGGCTCACCTTGTCAAGCATTTTCGCAGGCAGGAAAAAAACTTTCTCTCGGAGATGAACGCGGCGAATTGCTTTTTGAGTTCATAAGATTTGCTCGCACAATCAAACCTTCGGCAATTATGATTGAACAAGTAAAAGGATTATTGACTGCCAAAGATTTAAACGGCAAGTCGGGCGGAGTTTTTGAAAATTTCATAAGGCAACTTGAAAATCTCGGCTATGTTGTGAAGTACAAGATTTTGTCGGCGGCAGAATACGGCATTGCCCAAAAGCGCGAGAGAATTTTTCTTGTCGCTTTAACGAACGATAGATTTAATTTTCCGTCAGCCACTCATGCCGAGTCGGGAAATTTATTCTGTCTTCCTTACAAAACGGTTGGAGAAGTCATTGACGATTTGCCGCCTCCGCAAAAAAAATCGGCTGTTCATGAAATTCCCGAAGACAGCCACATTGATATTACTCCGTTGCGAGATCGTCAACGTATTCACGGAGTTCCCGAAGGAAAATATTTGTCGTCGCAATTACAGCTTCCGAAAGATCAAATTTGCGGTTTGACAAAAAAAGATACAACAAAATTTTTGCGGCTCGCCCGAAACAAACCTGCCAATACTCTGCGCGGCGGCGAAATATTTTTTCATCCTACGGAAGATCGTTATCTGACTCCTCGCGAATACATGAGGATTCATGGCTATCCCGACGATTATATTTTGTGCGGATCGATACGCGGACGGTCGGGCACGTTTAAAGATTTGGATCAATATCGCCAGATAAGCAATTCTGTCCCGCCGCCTTTGGCAAAAGTTATCGCCGAAAAAATTAAGGAGGCTCTCTTGTGTCAAAGATTTATGAACTGTTCGGCTATCCCGTAACCGACAAAAGTTTGGGAGTAAAAGAATCAAGAATGCGAGCACTTTGTCCTTTTATGTCGGCGACTTGTGACGGCGGCGGAAATCGTTTTCAATCTGAAATAAATTTATCCGGGCATCCCGAATTAAAAAAATTTTTTCCGGACATGGAAAAAGTTCCTTCGGGCATTTGTTCAATCCAACTTCGCGAAGATGCCGAGCCTTGGATAATTTGCCCGCGCAGATTGTTTTATCCGAATCCTGCGAATGAAGTTCAAAAAATTTTAATGAGTAAATGTGATTTTCCAAAAGGAACTCAACTTGGCGTTTGGTCGGAAGTTAAAATAAAATATAAATCCACTGCCTCACAAAACTTTGATTATACTTTCGATTATATTTTGATGCCGATTGTCGAAAATATTCCTGTCGGTTTGCCTGTGATTGTTGAGGTTATGACTTCGAGCACTTCGGGCGGCAATAAAAAAATTCGGAGCACTATTCCCCAAGCTTTTGAAGATTGTATCCTTCAAAAGAATCACACGGCACCCGGAATAAATTATCGGCAGGTTTGGGCAAGGATGGCAAGTCAACTTCTTGTGAAATCTCAAGTTGCTTTGGCGTGGGGCGGAAAAACAATTTGGGTTATTCAAGATTTGCTCGCCGATTATATTTCTTCAACTACAGCTCTGAATCTCAAAGATTTTATTTCCGAAAAAACAAACGAGGTAAATATTTTGTCGTTTGCATACGACGATTATAGAAATCCCGTTTCAAACAATACGGTATCGCTGAAAAATTTGGCATTGTATGCGGGAACAATCAAACCGACAAAAGAAATTAATCATGGATTTCAAGATATAATTTTGGCGTCGGTATGTCCGCCGCGTCAAGTGCTTATTTCAGCTTTATGCAAAAAATCTTACACAAATATTTTTACAATCTGAGGAGGAAAAAATTTGTTTATCGCCGACAAATACGACGTGATAATAATCGGCGCGGGGCACGCGGGCATTGAGGCGGCGTTGGCTTCTGCGCGGCTCGGTTGCAAAACTTTGCTGACAACTTTATCTCTGGAAAATTTGGCGATGATGCCTTGCAATCCGTCAATCGGCGGACCTGCAAAAGGACATCTCGTCCGAGAAATTGACGCGCTGGGCGGACAAATGGGAATTGCCGCCGATGAAACTTGCATTCAATTTCGCACGCTGAACACGGGCAAAGGTTTTGCCGTCCAAGCACTGCGCGCCCAAGCCGACAAAAAAATTTATCAAGCCGTCATGAAAAATTTTTGCGAAAATGTTGACGAGCTCGATTTGAAACAGTTGCTGATTGAAAAAATTTTGGTTGAGAAAAATAAAATTGTCGGAGTCACGGCGGAGACGGGCGAAACTTTTTTGGCGGACGCCGTGATTTTGGCAAGCGGAACTTATTTAAGCGGGCGAATCATTATCGGCGAAAGTATTTTTGACGGCGGTCCGAACGGACAGCGGGCGGCGATTAAACTTTCCGATTCGCTTAAAAATCTCGGCGTAAAACTTATGCGCTTTAAAACGGGAACGCCTGCGCGGGTTGACGCGAGAACTTTGGACTTCGACAAAATGGAAATTCAACGCGGCGACAATCCTCCGCAAAATTTTTCTTTCATGACGAAAACGCCCGTTAAAAATCTTGTGAATTGTTATTTGACTTACACCAACGAACGGACGCATGAAATTTTGAGAAAAAATCTTCACCGCGCCCCGATGGCGAACGGCATTATCGAAGGAATAGGTCCGCGCTATTGCCCGTCGATTGAGTCAAAAATTATTCGTTTCCCCGACAAGGAGCGTCATCAACTTTTTCTTGAGCCCGAAGGTTTGAACACGCAGGAATATTATGTTCAAGGCATGTCAACTTCAATGCCGATGGATGTTCAGATAGAATTTTTGCATACGATACCGGGCTTGGAGCGGGCAAAAATTATGCGGGCGGGCTACGCGATTGAATACGACTGCATTGATCCTTTGCAACTCAAGCCGACGTTGGAATTTAAAAATATCGCGGGATTTTTTTCGGCGGGACAATCGAACGGAACTTCAGGCTACGAAGAGGCGGCGGCGCAGGGATTAATCGCGGGAATAAACGCGGCGGCTTTCGTGAAAAAATTTGAGCCGCTGATTTTAAAACGTTCGGAAGGATATATCGGCGTGTTGATTGATGATTTGGTAACGAAGGGCACAAACGAACCTTATCGCATGATGACTTCCCGCGCCGAGTACAGACTTTTGCTCCGACAAGACAACGCGGACTTAAGATTAACTCCTTATGCGATAAAAATCGGACTTGCCTCACTTGAACGCGGAGAGTTATTCGAGAAGAAGCGGACGGAGATTGAATTGGCAACGCGGCGTCTCAACGAAATTAAATTGACGCCGAGCAACGAAGTCAATCAAAAACTTTTGGGCTTGGGAATTGGCGAAGTTCATAACACGATGCCGCTTGCGGAACTTTTGCGCCGCCAAAATGTCACATATGAAAAACTCCGCGCCGCCTTTGATTTGCCCGAAATTTCTTCGGAAGCCGCCGCGCAGGTTGAAATTTCCATTTTCTACGAAGGATATATCAAAAAGCAGTCGGAACTTGCCGAGAAATTGGATCGGCTTGAAAATAAAATTATTCCCGACGGCGTCGATTATAACGCTTTGAAAAATTTGCGCGTTGAGGCGCGAGAAAAACTTTCGGAAATTCGTCCGCGTTCAATCGGGCAGGCAAGCAGAATTTCGGGCGTTTCGCCCGCCGATGTTTCCGTTTTACTTGTATGGCTTGAAACGATTTAAGCTAGCAATGCGCAGCGTTGCGTACCGGCGCGGCGAGAAACTTAAAATTTTTGAGTAGCAAAGCGCGTCAGCTGTTCTGCCGCTTTTTAAGCGGCTGGCTTGAAACAATTTGACTTGCATTAAATTCGCGGCTAAAATGTTTTTCGGAGATGATAAAAATGTTTCGCGAACCGTTGGCAGAATTCGGACTTGACGCCGCGCAGATTGATCTTTGCGAAAAATTTTATCGGCTGGTGATTGAACAAAATCGCGTAATGAATTTGACGGCGATAACCGAGCCGCAAGAATTCGCAATCAAGCACATAATCGATTCTGTAATCGCGTGGGACGAAAAAATTTTTCAAGGTGTCGAAACACTCGCCGACATCGGAACGGGCGCGGGCTTTCCGGCAATTCCGTTAAAAATTTTTCGTCCGCATTTGAAACTTTGCTTGATAGATTCTCTGGCAAAACGCACGGAGTTTTTAAAAAAAGTTGTCGAGGCATTGGAGCTTGACAACGTAAAAATTTTTCACGGACGCGCCGAAGAACTTTCCAAGCAAAAAAATTTCCGTGAACAATTTGACGTTGTGACTTCGCGAGCCGTTGCAAGGTTAAACATTTTGGCGGAATATTGCTTGCCGTTCGCAAAAGTCGGCGGAAAATTTGTTGCATGGAAGGGAAAAGTTTTTCAAGAAGAACTTGACGAGGCGCGGGCGGCGATTAAAATTTTGGGCGGCGGAGAAATTTTGATTCGCGAAATAAAATTGCCGCTCCTTGACGAAAAGCGAGCCGTGATTTACATTGAGAAAAAAAAATCGACGCCCGAAAAATATCCGCGTCGTGAAAGTTTGATAAGGAAAATAAAATTGGGAATGGGGAATTGACGTGAGAAAAAAATTAATGGCGAGCGCGGCGGTTCTTGCGTTGCTGATGAATTCGCCGCAAGTTAAAGCGGAAGATGAAATTGTGGTATTCGGCGGGGAATTCGAGGAGGAGGCAACTTCAAAAAAAGTTGAGAAACCTGCTCCGAGAAAAGAACTGCCGCCCGAAGAAAAACCGTTTGAAAACCCGGAGCCTTCAGAACCCGAAGTTGTAGAGCCGCAAGATTCGCCGCAAGTTCAACCGTTGGAAAGTGCGGAGCCCGTTCAGATTGAGCCGCAAGATTCGCCGCAACTTCAGCCGTTGGAAAGTGAACAGCCCG
>CALFJC010000136.1 GCA_937877655.1 uncultured Selenomonadales bacterium | reverse complement strand
GGAGTTGGAAAATTTTTGACGGAGATTCATTTTGCGGGGCTCGGCACTCTGATTAATGTTGCGGGAATAATTGTCGGCGGGCTGATTGGACTTTTCGGCGGAAAATTTTTAACCGAAAAAATTCAAAAGACATTGCAAGACGCCTGCGCGTTGCGGGAAATTCGGGCGCGGTAACGGAGTTGGAAAATTTTTGACGGAGATTCATTTTGCGGGGCTCGGCACTCTGATTAATGTTGCGGGAATAATTGTCGGCGGGCTGATCGGACTTTTCGGCGGGAAATTTTTAACCGAAAAAATTCAAAAGACATTGCAAGATGCCTGCGCATTGGCGGTAATTTTTCTCGGCGCGGACGGTGCTTTGAAAAATTTGGATACAATGCTTTTAATCACGAGTTTAATCGGCGGCGGCTTAATCGGAGAGATCATTGACATTGACGGCAAATTTGAACGGTTTGGAATTTGGCTCCGTGAAAAGTCGGGCAATGACGGAGATACAAAATTTGTTGATGCATTTGTTACGGCGTCACTGACAGTTTGCATTGGGGCGATGGCGGTTATCGGCGCGATTAATGACAGACTTTTGAACGATGCCACAATTTTAATCGCCAAAGCCGCGCTTGACTTGATTATAATTTTGGTGATGACGGCGAGTCTCGGCAAGGGCTGTATTTTTTCTTTTGTAAGCGTCGGGCTTTTTCAAGGCGCGATAACTTTCTGCGCGGGCTTTTTGGAACCGTTTATGACGGAAGTCGCGCTTGCAAATCTTTCCGGCGTCGGGAGCATTTTAATTTTCGCCGTCGGAGTAAATCTGCTTTTCCCCGATAAAAAAATCAGAGTGGCAAATTTTTTACCCGCATTGATTATTGCCTGTTTATGGAGGTAAGTTATGACAAAAATTATTTTCGTATGTTTCGGGAATATCTGTCGTTCGCCGATGGCGGAATTTGTCATGAAACATTTGGTTGCCCGCGCAGGTCTCGAAAAAGATTTCTTGATTAAATCTGCAGGCTGTCATCCTTCGGTTGGAACGCCCGTTTCCGAAGGTACGGTTGACGAATTGATAAAAAATAATGTTCCTTTCACGCCGCGCACGTCGAAACTTTTGGACAAGAGCGATTACAAAAAGTTTGATTATCTCATCGGAATGGATCGTTACAACGTTGCGGACATGAAAGATATTTGCGGCGGCGACCCCGACAATAAAATTTTTCTGCTTATGAATTTTGCGAACGAAAATCGCGACGTTGCCGACCCGTATTACACTTACGATTATGAAGAAACCTACAAAGATTGTGTAATCGGTTGCGAAGCGTTGCTTAAAAAAATTTTGGCGCACGAAAAATAAATTGAATATAAATCTTCCATATGATAAAATAAATTTATGTGGAAGATTTTTTTTCATGTGAGGAGGAAAATTTATGATTAGGAGGATTCTAATTGCAAATCGCGGAGAAATTGCCGTGCGCGTCATTCGTACCTGTCAAGAGTTGGGGATTGAGACGGTGGCGATTTATTCGGACGCGGACAAAGAAGCTCTTCATGCGCAGTTGGCTGATGTTCGTTATCGCGTCGGCACGGAAGATGCCTTCGACAGTTATTTGAACAAAGAAGCGATAATCGAGGCGGCGAAGACGACGGAGGCGGACGCAGTTCATCCCGGCTACGGTTTTTTGTCGGAGGACGCGGACTTTGCACAAATGGTAGTTGATGCGGGCATGACTTGGATTGGACCTCTGCCCGAAACAATTAAACTCGTCGGCGACAAAGATGCGGCGCGGGCGTCAATGGTTCCTTCGGGCATTCCTATGGCAAAAGGTTCCGAGCCTTTGACAAGCAACACAATGGCGGTCAAAGCGGCGGCAGAAGTCGGTTATCCCGTCATTTTGAAACCTGTATCGGGCGGCGGCGGCAAAGGCATGTTCATTGTCCGCAGTGAGGAAGAACTTCATCACGTCTTGGGGCTTGTCGACGTTAAGAAGACCAGATTTTATTTTGAACATTACATTGAACGTTCGCGGCACATTGAAGTTCAAGTTGTGGCGGATAATTTCGGCAGTGTAATTCATCTCGGCGAGCGTGAATGTTCAATCCAACGTCGCAACCAAAAACTTTTGGAAGAATCTCCGTCGATAGCTTTGACGCCCGAAATGAGAGAATATGTCGGCAAGCTGGCAGTCAAGGCGGCGAAGAGCGTTCACTATTCCAATATCGGCACGGTAGAATTTTTGTTGGACTTGGCGACGAACGAATTTTATTTCATGGAAATTAATCCGCGCATACAAGTTGAGCACGGCATAACGGAAGCCGTCACGGGAATTGATTTGGTAAGAACACAAATTCGTGTGGCGTCGGGCGAGCCGCTTGATTTTTCTCAAGCGGACGTAAAATTCACGGGACATGCGATTGAGTGCAGAATCAATGCCGAAGATCCCGACAGAAAATTTATGCCGACGCCCGGCAAAATCGAATTTCTTCACGAACCTTCGGGACCTCGCGTGAGATTTGACAGCGGAGTTACGGCGGGTTTGTCGATTGAGCCTTATTACGATTCTTTAATTGCGAAATTGATTGTGCACGGCAGAACACGCGGCGACGCCATCAGAATTATGCGTCGGGCTTTGAACGAGTTCATGTTGAAGGGCGAAGATAATTTTGTCAAAACGACGGTTCCGCTCCATCAACAAATCCTTGATGACGAATGGTTCTGCACAGGCAATATCGACACGCAATTTATAAAACATCGGCTTCCTATTTATGCGGCGGCTCCGAAGAAACTTACATTGGAAGACAAAATGGATCCCGAACTTGCCGAGCGGTTGGCACGCGGCGGCGGACGCATCAGCATTGACTACGCTTAAAAAAATTAGGAATGAGTAATTCATAATACGAAATGAAAAAGATTTACAGCGGGTGGTAAAGACACGGGCGCACAGGGATGTGCGCCCGCCGGCAACGAAAACAGGATGTTTTCTTGCCGGTCTAAGCGCGTTTCTTTTTGCTACTTTTTCTTTGGCGCAACAAAGAAAAAGTAGTTTAAAAATAAAATTCATGATTGAAAGAATCGAAGTTGACGATACGCCGAGAGGGTTTTGCGAATCCACTTTTTGAAAAAAGGGGATAAATCTCCCGATATTGGTGATTAGAATGCTAATCACTTTTTTTGTGCGGCAATGAAGGAACTTTAGCAAGTCGGGCGAATATTAGCCAATAATTGTTTTGAAACGGTTGACGGCGCGAGCCGAAAACGTAAAATAATTTCAGCCAAAGGGAGGCGTCCAAAGTGATTCGGGTTTTGATTGCTGATGACTCGGCTTTTATGCGAAAAGTCCTCTCTGATTTATTCAAAGGTCAAAGTGACTTCGAGGTAGTCGGCACGGCGGTGAACGGACAAGATGCCATTGAAAAGGTAAAAAGATTTCAGCCCGACGTATTGACGCTGGACGTTGTCATGCCGATAATGGACGGGTTGACTGCACTTGCGGTTATCATGGAGCAATGCCCGTTACCGGTCGTCATGATAAGTTCCGCCACTCAAAAAGGTACAAACGAAACAATTCGTGCGCTTGCTTTGGGAGCGGTTGACTTCGTCAGCAAAGCGGGCGGTGCCATTTCAAAAATCGACACGATAAAAGATGAAATTTTGGCGAAGTGCCGATTGGCGGCAAAGTCTCATGCAAAAAAAAATATCGCCGCGAGCAGTCCGATTGTCTATAAGCCGAAACCTTCAAACATTGAACCGCCGACACGCCGAGTGGAAGTCAGACGCAGAACGGGGCTCGTTCTCGGACAAAAACCGACGATTAATTATGTGCCGAATACAACCGCGCCTGTCAAAAGAATTATTCCCGGCACGGGCAAAAAAATTGTGACAATCGGAACTTCGACGGGCGGACCTCAAGCACTTCAGGCAGTCATAACGCGTTTGCCCGGCAATCTTCCCTGCGGAGTAGTGGTTGTTCAACACATGCCCGCAGGTTTCACGAGATCTTTGGCGGAAAGATTAAATTCAATCAGCGAAATAGCAGTCAAGGAGGCGGAAAACGACGAAATTATAAAACCGGGACAAGTGTACATTGCGCCGGGCGATTATCATTTGCGAATTGCGCCGGCGGCGGGCGGCGAACGAAAAATTGTTTTGAGTCAAGAGCCGCGTGTCGGCAACCTTCGCCCGACTGTCAATTACATGTTTGATTCTGCCGCGCAATTCGGCAGAGATTTGGTCTCGGTTATAATGACGGGCATGGGCTCGGACGGTTACGAGGGCATGAAAAAAATAAAGGCAACCGGCGGCTATTCGATAGCTCAAGACGAAAGCAGTTGCGTTGTTTACGGAATGCCAAAAGCGGTCGTTGACGCGGGACTTGCCGACGAGATTCGACCTTTGAATAAAATCGCCGAAGCTATCGTTGAAGCAGTAAGGCGGTAAAGGGACAAAGGAAAAGGGAGAAGGGAAAAGAGGTTTGGATTGTGCATTATAAGGATTTAATCGTTTGGCAGAAAGCGATGGATTTGACAACGGAAATTTATCGTCTGACAAAAAAATTGCCGAAAGAAGAACTCTACGGGCTGACCAATCAAATGAGACGTGCCGCAGTTTCAATTCCGTCAAACATTGCAGAAGGCAACGCACGTTTTTCTACGAAAGATTATTTAAGATTTTTGTCCATGTCACGCGGCTCGAAGGCAGAGCTTGAAACTCAACTGTTGCTGTGTATCAGACTGAATTACTTGGTGCAAGAAGATATTGATTCTGCATTGTCATTGCTTAATGAAATTGAACGAATGCTTAATTCAATGATTACGAAACTAAGGGAAAAGGAAAAAAGCACAAGGGATTAAGGAAAAACTTTTCCCATATCCCATATCCCTTCTCCCATTTCCCTTAAAAGGAGGCTTTTAAATGGAAACCAATCAGTACATGGATATGTTTCTCGACGAGTCGCATGAACATTTGCAATCGCTCAACGACGGCTTGCTCGGCTTGGAAGATAATGCTGAGGATTTATCCATTCTCAATGAAATTTTCCGAAATGCGCACACGTTGAAGGGCATGTCGGCGACAATGGGTTATAACAAGATCGCCGAGCTTACCCACGAAATGGAAGACGTGCTCGACATGTTGCGCAAGGAACAGTTGGCGGTAACAGGCGACATTATCGATACGCTGTTCAAGTGTATTGACTCGCTGGAGCAAATGATAAACAACGTGGCAAACGGCGACCCCGAAGATCTTATCGATGTATCGGATTTGGTTGCGAAATTATCTGCCATTCTGCGCGGCGAAGGTGCTTCTGGTGCTCCTGCGGCGACTTCGACTGCGACTGCCGCCCCTGCCGAGCAAACTGCCGCTCCCGTTGAAACTTCCGGCGCAGTTTCTTCAGATGCTCCCGTTGATTTATCCGAGACGGAGAAAAAACTTATTTCCGAAGCGGAAAAAACGGGAATGCACGGAGTTTATTTAAAAGTCACGTTGGCTGAATCCTGCCTTTTGAAATCTGCGCGGTCGTATATGGTAATGAATGCGCTTGAGGAAATCGGCGAAGTCATTCGCACAATTCCGCCCGCCGAAGATTTGGAACAGGAAGCTTTTGAACGTTCGTTTGAAGTCATTTTGGTAACGGCATCAGAAGAAGAAGTTGTTCGAGATGCGGTTATGGGCATTTCGGAAATAGAAAACGCCGAAACTCAAATTATAAAATTCGGAGCGGCGGCACCTGCCCCGGCTCCCGCGCCCGCGCCGGCTGTCGAACAAAAATCAACTTCCTCATCGGCGGCAACAACACCCGCGCCTGCACCTGCGCCCATTACTCAAAAATCTTCGTCTTCGTCTGCAACCAATACGCAACAAAAATCTTCGGGCGGCGGCGGTTCCTCTCAAAATGCGGCGGCGCAAAAGAAAAGTCATGCGGGACAATCCGTCCGCGTCGACATTGACAAGCTCGATACCCTTATGAATTTAATGGGCGAATTGGTTATCAACAAAGTTCGTCTTGAACAAATCGGACAAGTTCACCGCCTTTCTGAACTTACGGAAACTTTGGAGCAAATGGATCGCGTGACGACAGACCTTCAAAATATCGTCATGAAAGTCCGCATGGTTCCCGTCAGCCAAGTCTTTAACCGTTTTCCGCGCATGGTTCGCGACGTTACAAAGGAACTCAACAAAGAAATTAATTTGACAATCGAAGGCGAGGACACCGAGCTTGACCGCACGGTTATTGACGAGATCGGCGATCCCATCATGCATCTTTTGAGAAATTCTCTGGATCATGGAATTGAAATGCCCGATGAGCGCGAGGCTAAAGGAAAACCCCGCGTCGGCGAAGTCGGACTTATCGCCCGTCATGAAGGAAATAACGTCGTTATTATGGTTACAGACGACGGCAAAGGCATTGACGCCGATATTATTCGCCGCAAAGCGGTTGAAAAAGGGCTTTTCAGTCAAGAAGAAGTCGACCAAATGGATGACGCGGACGCCGTCAGAATCGTTTTTCTGCCCGGCTTTTCCACTGCCGAAAAAATCAGCGACATTTCCGGGCGCGGCGTCGGCATGGACGTTGTCAAGAGCAAAATTGAATCTTTAAGCGGTCAAGTCGACGTTGAAACTCATGTTAATGAAGGCTCCATTTTCAAAATCAAATTGCCGTTGACTTTGGCGATTATTCAAGCAATGCTCGTGCAAGTTCAAAATGAAATGTACGCAATTCCGCTCGCCTCAATCGACAGCACACTCAGCGTTCAGCCGACCGATATTCGCACTGTGCAAAATAATGAAGTTATCGTCCTGCGCGGCGAAATTATCCCGATAATCCGCATAGAAGAAACGTTGATGGTTCCGCATGTCAGAGATGCGCACGACTTGTTTGTTGTCGTGGTACATGCAGGCGATTCAAAGGCGGGCATTGTCGTTGATAAATTAATCGGGCAGCAGGAAATTGTTATAAAGACTTTGGGCAATTTGTTCATGGGCTTGAAGATGTTCTCAGGCGCGACGGTTCTCGGCGACGGCAGAGTTGCCTTGATTCTCGACGTTGCGACAATGCTGAACTAATTAGTAATAAGGAATTAGGAATTAGTAATGAAGGCACGATTTTAATTCCTAATTCCTAATTCATAATTCCTAATTATCAAAAAGGGGGAGGATTTTTTTATGGCTAAAGACAGCGTGGCAAATAAACCTACTGCAATCGACGACGGAGAAGAAACAATAGCTATGCAGGTTGTCGCCTTCAAACTGCGCGACGAGGAATACGGAGTAAATATTTTTCAGGTGCAAGATATTAACGATATGTCCGATATAACCCGCGTACCCTTCGCTGCAAGTTTCGTAAAAGGCGTTATCAATCAGCGCGGCTCGGTCATGCCCGTTATCGATTTGAAAAAACGCTTGGGCATTGAAGAGACGCCTTACACCAAAACCGCAAGAATTGTTACCGTTATCGTTGGTGACTTGCAAGTCGGTATGTTGGTTGACTCCGTCTCGGAAGTTTTGACAATTCGTTCCAAACTCGTCGATCCGAAAAAAACCGTCAGCGATAAGGCAATGGAAAAATTTTTAAGCGGTATCGGCAATATCGACGGGCGACTCGTTACAATGCTCAATCTTGAAGAAATCGTCGGCGTAAGCTGAAACCTATAACCTATAACCTATAACCTAAAACCTATAACCTAAACAAGAGGTGTTATTTAAATGATTGATGAATTCGATTTGACTCCGGCGCAACTCGATGCAATGCGCGAAATCGGAAATATCGGCGCGGGCAACTCGGCTACGGCTCTTTCACAAATCGTCAACAAAAAAATTGATATGAATGTTCCCAGAGTTTCGGTTATCCCGATTGAAGATGTTCCCGACCTCGTGGGCGGTCCCGATGCAATTATTGTCGCCGTGTTCCTTCGCGTTTACGGCAAAGCTCCAAGCAACATTCTTTTCCTTATGCCGAAGGAAAATGCTTTTTATCTCGCCGATGATTTATTGGGCAAACCGCACGGCACGACACAAGAACTTGACGAAATGAGTGTCTCGGCAATAAAAGAAGTGGGAAACATTTTGTCGGGCTCGTATTTAAATGCATTTTCACACTTCACGAATATCTCAATGTTGCCTTCAATCCCGTCTTTGGCAATGGATATGGCAGGAGCAATTTTAAATATTGTACTGGTTCAGCTGGGGCAAATGGGCGACCGCGCAATGGTTATCGAAACAAAATTCTTGGCAGAAGACGACAGCATTAACGGACACTTCTTCCTTGTTCCCGATCCCGGCTCGCTGGGTACTATTGTCAAGGCAGTGGGGGTTGAATAATTATGGCAAACCTCGTTAAAGTGGGTATGGCTGATTACAAAGTTGGGCGCAGTCCGTCTACCCTGATAAGTTACGGCTTGGGCTCGTGTATCGGCGTTTCGCTTTATGATCCGATAAGAAAAATCGGCGGGCTTCTCCATATTATGTTGCCCGACAGCACACAAGCTCGCGCCAGCGACAATCCCGCGAAATTTGCCGACACGGGAATTCCGCTTATGATTAATGATGTTGTCGCGTTGGGAGCTTCAAAAGCCCGCCTTGTAGCAAAAATCGCGGGCGGCGCGCAGATGTTTGCTTTTTCCAATGCAACCGACATTATGAAAGTCGGAACCAGAAATGCCGAGACTTGCAAACAAATTTTAAGAAGGAACGGAATAAAAGTTATCGCGGAGGATACGGGCGGCACTTACGGGCGCACTGTTTCAATAGACTTGGCGACGGGCTCTTACAAAGTCAAAACCATTGATCGCGGCGAAAAAGATATTTAAGTCAGGTGTTGTAAACTGTGACGGAACTTTACGATTATCTTGAAGAAATAATGCCAATCAAAAGAGTGCTCTTTTCACTGGCGGTCGGCATAATCTCATTGTTTATCGTACTAATATCGGGGCTGACAAGTGATGTCGTGCGTTCGGAAACAATAGCGTCACGAGCCTTTTCAGCCTTTTCTTTTACAGCTTTGGCGAGTTTCATTCTTTTGATGAGCGGCGAGGAATATGCGATTTTCAGAACCGACAGAGAGCTTGAACGCTTCATTGACGACGCGCCGCTTGCGGAAACCGGCGAAGACTTTGACAGAGAAGAATATCTTCACGAAGATGAAGAAGAAATTTCCAATGAGATTAACGCCGAATTTAAAAATGAACCTGTGGTTGAAATTGAGCAGGATGAAAATTTTCGTCCGATAGATATTGGCAACTTCTCAAATCAAAATTAGTGGCTGTTGGCAAACTTTATAGGTGACGGTTATTTTTCCGCTTGACGTTGTTGTTGCGCGCTATACGTACCTTAGTACGCCGTCGCGCTTACGCCTCGTCAATCGAAAAGATTCCTCGTCACTTTATGACTTTGAATTTACCAACACGCTCTAAAAATTTCGCGCTTGCGAGGGACGGTGATTGACTATGGAAAGTGACGCGAAAAAAGACATGACGCCGTTATGGCTGAAATACAGGGAGACAAAATCGGTTGATTTGCGAAATGAGATCGCCGAACATTATTTGCAACTCGTCAAGATTGTTTGCGGGCGATTGGCAGTGAGTCTTCCGCCGCATTTGGACAGGGACGATCTTTTGAGCAGCGGTTTTTTCGGGTTGCTTGACGCGATTGACCGTTTTGACGTTACGCGGAACATAAAATTTGAAACTTATGCGGGCGTGAGGATTCGCGGGGCGATTTTGGATTATCTCCGCTCAAAAGATTGGATACCCGTTACGATGCGCCAGAGGATTCGCAAATACGAACAAACGGTTTGCAAATTGGAAAACGAGCTCGGACGGTCGGCGACGGATGAAGAAGTGGCGGCGGCATTGGAAATTTCTGTTGAGGAACTTCAGACGCTGATTAATCAATGCAATTCGGCGACGGTTATTCCGTTGGAAGAATATCTCCAAACGGACGTAGCCGAAGCGATAGATACAAATCCTTCAAACTCAACGGAATTTTTCGAGCTTAAAGAGACATTGGCAAAAGCGATTGAACGTCTGCCGCAAAAGGAGCGGACGGTCATATCGCTTTACTATTACGAAGAATTGACGCTGAAAGAAATTGCTTTGATTCTGAACTTGAGCGAGGCGCGAATTTCGCAGTTGCACACGAAGGCGATTTTCAGAATGCGCGGCTATCTTGCGCAGAGCAGAGACGAATTGACTTTATAAAATGCGCCGTAAGACTCTTGGGGATATTAAAGCTTGAAATGTTAAAATAAGCCTAAAGGGTTGGGGCAACAACCCATACAGGAGACCGAGTAAGACTTCGCCTTCATTAGAAGCGTCGGTTGCTGATAGTAGAATCCCCCGCATTTAGGCGTGGGGAGTTTGTCAAGAAAAACAATGCGCGGACATTCGGCGCACAAAAGGAGAATTTTTTTTAAGGAAAGGAGGACGCCGGATGAGCGAAAAACTTATCTTGGGCGGTCCGCAAGCCGGTTATAAATATGAGTTCAAAGCGGACGGCGTTTATCTGACGATTTATCCGAGTGTTGACGGCGAACGACTTTTTGAACTGTCCGATATGCGCCAAATTCTGCGAGAGTGTAAAGTTCTGGATTATGATGTCGGAATTCTTTCGCGGACAATGCGCGAGGCGAACGGCAAGCCGCAAAAAATTTCGGAGCCTGTAGAAATTACTGCGCGGGAATTGGAGATAATCGAAGGCGGCGAAAGTCTTGAGGACAGAAAAGAGGAATTCGAGCCTTACGCAAAACTTATCGTCGAATTGAGCCGCGACAAAATGAAGGCAACCGTAAGATACGATACACGGGAAGGAGCGCGCCTGCCGACAAAAGAAATGGTTATGGCGGCTTTAACCGAAGCGGGAATTACTTACGGCATTGATGAAGAAGCGATTGAACGCGGCATAGGAAGTTTAACGCCTTTCACTGCCGCCGAAGGACTCCCGCCCGTCAACGGAGAAAACGCTTACATTGACAGGAAATTTGATTTGGGCGTTCAAGGCAGACCCGTTGTCGATGAATATGACAAGGTTGATTATAAAGATTTAAATCTTTTCGTGCTCGCCAAAGAAAATCAGACATTGGCAATTCGCATTCCTCAAACAAAAGGCACGAACGGAAAAAATGTTTTGGGAGAAATTGTTCCCGCGCAAAACGGACGTCCAATTCCCATGCCCGAAGGCAGAAATACAAAAGTCGTCGGCGAACACAGATTAATTGCCACAGCGAACGGACAAATTATCGATAAGGGCTCGCGAATCAGCGTTGACCCGCGCTTGACAATAAAAGGATCAATCGGGGTTTCGACGGGTGATGTCGAGTTTGACGGCACAATTCAAATCGGCGGCAACGTCGAACAAGGTTTTAAAGTCAAAGCGACGGGCGACATTGAAATAAAAGGTTCAGTCAACGGCGGCGAAGTCACGGGGCGCAACGTTTACATAAGCGGCGGAATCACAGGCGCAGACAGAGCAAAAGTTTTCGCAGAGCATGATGTCCGTACAGCCTTCGCCGAAAACGCGCTGATTGAGGCGGGCAATGACGTTTACATTTCCGACATAGCTTATCATTCCCAAATCCGCGCAGGCAAAAAAATTATTATGGAAGACAAGCACGGGCAAATTACGGGCGGGCACGTCGTGGCGGGCGAAGAAATCAGCGTTAAAGTTATCGGCAACTCCGCCTTTGTCGTTACGAGAGTTTCTGTCGGCGTTGATCCCACTTTGCAAAAGGAATATCAAGACTTGAGAAAATCCTACAAAGAATCCAAGAG
Source organism: uncultured Selenomonadales bacterium (assembly GCA_937877655.1). Taxonomy (GTDB): domain Bacteria; phylum Bacillota; class Negativicutes; order Selenomonadales; family Selenomonadaceae; genus Quinella. The sequence continues at coordinate 19,759 of CALFJC010000136.1, read as the reverse complement.
ACGCTTGACGCAGATAACTCAAACGCTCAACACGCTGTCGAAGATTGACATAAACAAATTGCCCAAAGCCCGCGTCGAAATGATAACGCAGTTGACTCGTTCGCAATTTCCGCTTGCGGGACAGATTAAACGTGACGAGAAAAGAATTTTGGAGATTGAGGCGCAACTGGCGAACATGAAAAACGGACGAATCAGAGCGAGTGCCACAATTTATCCCGGAACGCGCCTTGCCGTCAACAACATTTTGAAAAACATTCAATCGGAATATAAACACTGCACAATTTTTTTGAACTCGGAGGGCGATGTCGAAGTCGGACCTTACTGATTGAAAGGAGGAAACAAAAATGGAATTGGCACCGGTTGGAGTGCAGATGACTTATGCCAATGCGGGCAACGCGGCACAAGTTCAGCACAATTTAAATCATGCGTCGGCATTGCAACAGGATTTTCAGGCAGTGCGCGAAAAAAATGATGCCGAGCTTAAGCAAAAACAAGTTCGCAACAAAGATGATTCTGAGGACGGAAAAATTAAAGATGATCCCGAAAGAAACCGTCGCAACGGCGGCTATTACTACAGGAGCAGGAGGGAACCGCCCGATTTTGAAGAAGAAGGCGATACCTATGCGGTTGATCCGAGACGCGGACATTTTTTGGATATTTCGCTGTAACCGCAAGTTGGTGATGCAATGATTATCGAATTAATGTTAGTGCTTGTCGTTGTCGGCGCGGGAATGATTTTTGTTGCTTGGTCGAACACGCGCCGCCGCAAGCAAGATGCTTTGGAGCGCAGAGAAGTTGAAAATTCGACGGGCAAACTCAAAAAAGAATTGGAGCGCACGGCAACCGAAATTATCGGGCGAATAGAAAACCACGTTGCGCACATTGAAAGTATTTTGGATGATTCCGAAAACAATCGAACGCAACTTGAAGGACGCGTTGCCGAGTTAAAAAAATTACTCAAAAAAGCGGAGGGACAATCCGTCGAGATAAGAGATTTATTGGCAAGGTTGGAAGATACAAGCGCGGAATTTGAAGTTATGCAAAGGAAAATGGAAACTCTGGAACGAAAATTAAATTTGATAATGGCGACGCCCCTTCCCGTGCAACAACCCGTTACAATTCCGCAAATGACGCCGCCGATAATCAATCCGCTTATAACAACGCCGATAACTTCGCCGATACCGCCCGCGCCGATTTCGACGATGCCCGTAAATAATCCGATACCGCCGATGAATCCGCCGATAAACAAACCGCTCGCGCCCGTGACGACGCCTGCGCCGATAAATCCCGCGCCGCCCGTTCAGATAACAACGACGCCGCCCGCTCCGCCGATGAATCCTCTCGGACCGATAACAATGCCGTCCGCAATGAGAACTTCAAATGCGGATAAAGAATTCGATGAAATTTTGGAAGAAAAAGTTTCGGAGCCGCCAAAATCTGAAGAACGTCCGCCGCGAGAATCAATCGTCCTTTCGCCCGAAAATAAACAGCCCGTCAAAGCCGTTGATGCCGACCCGGTAAAAATCGAGGCGACGCGCAAAAGATTAACCGAAGCTTCAGCGGAAATGGCAAATAATCCGCCCGAAGAAATTTCCGAAGTCGAAGAAACTCAGTTTAAGGATTTAAAAAAGAAGCGGGCAAAACGAGTAGCCAAACGCGACGTGAGAAAAGCGGCAATCGAGGCGATAAAAGCTGTGGAAAAACAAAGCGAGCTTGAATCAAAACCCGTCGCGGAACCGAAAAAAATTTCTCCGCCCGAAAAAACCAAGCCGATTGAAAAAAAAGAACAAGTTCCCGAACGCCGCGATTTGAAATTGGAAACGACAGACTCGGCGATAATCAAGGAAATGTTGTTGGCGGGAATGACAATCGAAGAAATTGCGCGAGAAACGGGCTTGGGCAGAGGCGCGATAGAATTAATTCAGGAAATGACAAGACGACAGCTGGACAGAAAATAAAAAAGCCGCTCACAACGAGCGGAATTTTTTTTATATCGGCGCGGCGAGCTAATCCGAAATTAAAAGTTGCTTTGCACAAGCGCAAGATTTTTGCTATTATTCACAGCGTCGAGAAAAGTTTTGGAGGGAGAAAAATTTTTTATGATTGAGCCGAAAATTTCCGTTGTCATTCCCATGTACAATGCCGAGAAGTTTATTCGTCAATGCTTAATCAGCGTGTTGTCCTCGAAATTTAAAGATTATGAAGTTCTTGTTGTCGACGACTGCTCTACAGATAAAAGCGTTGAAGAGGTAAAAAAACTTTTGCCGCACTTCGACGGGCGATTGAAGATTTTAAGCACGGAGAAAAATTCCGGTTGCGCAGGTGTTCCGAGAAATGTCGGAATAAAAAATGCGGCGGGCAAATACATTACTTTCATTGATAATGACGATATGATTTTGCCGACGGCTCTCGGAGATTTTTTTGAATCAGCCGAAAAATTTAAGGCGGAGGTCGTTCATACAGTCAAAGCTTTTGTTTTTTATGATTCGGAGGGAAAAATTTTCAACCGCGCAGATTTGCAACTTCAAAGCGATCTTTCCGATGATTTTTCTGCGACGCCGCGACTTGAGACTGAAGATTTACACAAGCGCATGAAAGATTATGTTGAGGAAAAATATTTTTGGTTGCCTTGGGGAAAATTTTTTCGCCGAGATTTTTTGCTTGAAAACAAAATCGATTTTCCAAAAATGACGCATTCGGAAGATATAATTTTTTGTTTCAAGTGCTTGTGTCTCGCCAAAAAATATTTGCGTATCCCCAATGCCACAAACATTCACAGAATTCGCAACGATTCACTTTCCAAAAAATTTATCAATCCGAATGAAGGCGCAAAATTTTTTCTGAACGTCATAACCCGTGTTGTATCTTTGACGGATGAATTTATGAACGGGCTTGAATTTTTTAAAGCAAATCCCGACGTTCGCCGTGATGTTCTTAAGTTTTTGGTTGACAAGCACTTTTCGTTCAATAAATATCTTTTTAAAGGTTTGGAGCCCTATGAAGTACAGAAAAATTTTTATGAAGAACTTCAAAATCCCGAACTCGATTCAAAAGGAAAAAATCTTGTCGCCGCGTATTTCTTTACGGAACAAGCTTTAATGAGGTGATTAAATGATAATGACGGGAGCAAAGGCAATAGTCGAATGTCTTCGCGAACGGGGCGTTGACATTATTTTCGGCTATCCCGGCGGAATGATTCTTCCGCTTTACGACGCACTTGTTGACGAAAAAGAGATCAAACAAATTTTGGTGACGCACGAACAAAATGCGGCACATGCGGCGGACGGTTATGCGCGGGCGACGGGCAAAGTCGGAGTTTGTATGGCGACTTCGGGACCGGGCGCGACAAATTTAGTCACGGGAATAGCAACGGCATTCATGGATTCAATTCCCGTCGTGGCGATAACGGGACAAGTCGACACAAAACTTTTGGGGCGCGACGCCTTTCAAGAGACGGACATTTTGGATATAACAATGCCCGTGACGAAACATAATTTCAAAGTCAAAGAGGCGCGGCTCTTGGTTCCGACAATTCGACAGGCATTTGAAATTGCAATGAACGGACGGCGCGGTCCGGTATTGGTTGACGTCCCGCGAGATTTATTTTTTGCGGAAGTGGATTATCGTCCGCAGGAAGTCAAAGAAAAAATTCCTTCGCAACCCGACGCCGATTTTATAATCTGCGCGGCGGAGGCGGCAGAAGAAATTGCAAAAGCCGAACGTCCCGTTGTAATTGTGGGCGGCGGAGCAATTTCGGCGGGTGCGTCGAAAGAAATTATCGCCTTCATTGAGAAATTTAATTTGCCCGTCGTCAATACGCTTATGGGAATAGGAGCGGTTCCGCGCAGTCATCCGCAAAATTTGGGTTTCGCGGGTATGCACGGCAAAAAGGCGGCGAATCATGCGATAGCGGCGGCTGATTTGATTATCGCAGTCGGAAGTCGATTCGGCGACAGGCAGACGGGAAATATCAGCAAGTACACGCAGGCGAAAAAATTTATTCACATTGACATTGATCCTGCCGAGATTGATAAAAATATCGAGGGCAGTCTCGGCTTGGCGGGAAATATGCAAGTCATTTTGAAACTTTTGATGCGTCATGATGCGAATAAAAATCGCGCCGAGTGGTGGCGACAGATTGAAAGTTGGCAGGAAGAATACGATTATGATTACCAAGTAAATCGCTTAACCGTTCCTTGGGCGATGAATCAAATTGCAAAAAAAACTGCGGGGAAAAATTTTGCTTATGCGACGGACGTCGGACAACACCAAATGTGGGCGGCGTTGCATTTGCATGTTGAAGAGCCGCGAACTTGGTTGACTTCGGGCGGGCTCGGAACTATGGGCTTCGGACTGCCCGCCGCAATGGGTGCGCAACTTGCTTACGGGAAAAATCGGCGTGTCATCTGCGTTACGGGCGACGGCGGAATTAAAATGACGGGCAATGAATATTACACAATCGCCCGCCTTAAACTGCCCGTGATTTCTTTGATTGTCAACAATACAAGTCTCGGCATGATTCGCCAGCTCCAAAAAGTTTTTTACAAGGAAAGATACATTGCCTGCGAATTGGATTATCAACCGGATTATGTTATGTACGCGCAAAGTTTCGGGATAAAAGCGGAAGCGGTTTCGACGCAGGAAGAATTTGCTCACGCGCTGGCAAAAGCTCTTGACGACACGGAAAATCCCCGCGTCATTGTTTTGAATGTCTGGAGAAGTTTTGTCGAGCCGATGACGAAGGCGGGCGCGAATGTCAACGAATTTGTGGAGTTTAAGTGAGGTGTTGTTTGTGAAAAAATTTTTTGCAACGATTTTGTTTGCGCTGATGATTGTGACGACTGCGCGGGCGGCAGAATTTGAAATGGTCGAGTATTCCGCGCAGGTAAAATTGCAATGGCTGACGGCGGCTGGCATTCCCGAAGCGCAGAAATTTTTAAAACTTTTGGATCGTCCCGTATTTTTCTCGGAAGAAAATCTTGACGACTTCGACAGAATTCAACTTGTCAACAGTCTTTATCAAGAGATGAATTTTGCCGCCGCGCTTGAATACGTTCGAGCAAACAATTATTCCAACGTAATGGATTTGGCTTGCAGTTTTTCTCCGCGCCCGATGATTTTGGCGCAGGACGGCAGAAAAGTTGTTGTCGGCGAATTGGCTACGGTCTGTCTTATCGGCGATTATTTCATGGACGAATGCGCGGGCAAAAAGGCGCGGAAAAATATTTCTTACGACGCATTTTGGCTCCAAGACAAGCAGGGAATGATGACAAGTGCCGACAAGCTTAAAGGAAAAATTTGCATTATCGAACAGGGCGTAATTATTTATCTGACTGATGAAAATCGCGCCAAAATGTTTGAAAATATTCGCGACGTTCTCAAAAAACACGGCGGTTGCATGATAACTTCCGACTTCACGCAGAAAAAATATTTCACGGAAGCGGCGACGGCACTTTTCGGCGAAGAAAATGCTCCGACTCTTTACGATGAAACCAAAATAATGTATGAAAAAGTTTTTGACGACAAAATATTGGACGACGATTTGCAGGACGAGCAGGAGGCAATGGAATTTTTAAAAACTCACGGGCTCCGCGCAGAAAAAATTCCGCTTTTCACTTCCGAGCCGCAACTTTTCATAAAAGATAAACTTTCGCCCGCGCAGATTCAAAAAGTCAACGAGCTCGCCAAGAAAAATTATTTGTGGGTCATCACTGCGCTTTGATTAAAAAAATTTCCCTCCCGACAATCGAGAGGGATTTTTTTCTGCAAAAAATTTTTAATCGACAGGCAAAGTTTTAACCCAATCAGTCAAAGTATTTTTGTCGACGCGCCCGCGAAAAACTCTTCCTTGAATCCAAAGCGTTGAAGCCGCGCAGGACGATTTAAGTTGCGAAAGAGTTTCGCCGAAGCCCGAACCGCCCGAAGTCGCGAAAATTACAATCGTTTTGCCGCCGAAATCGTAACTTTCAAGGAAGCTGTTGATAATGTGCGGCGCGACGTACCACCAAATCGGAAAGCCCAAAAAAATCGTGTCGTAATCGGCAATCTGCGCGGATTTATCGGCAAGAACGGGACGCGAATTAATGTCCGCCATTTCAACCGAAGAGCGCGACCGTGAATCATTCCAATTCAAATCTTTTCCGGTGTAGGGCGTGGCGGGCTTAATTTCGTAAGTGTCCGCGCCGAGAATTTCTGCCAAATTGTTTGCAAGCTTGCGCGTCGAGCCGCTCGCCGAAAAGAATGCTACCAATTTTTTACTCATTTCAAAACCTCCGAATTCATTTGCCTTGAAAAATCAAACTGAATATTGTCTTCGCCGAAATCTTTTTTGGAACTGTAGCGAAGTCCCGCGTCGCCGACGCGGTTATTTTTTTTGTCGTCTTCGTCGTCCAAAGTCGGCGGCTTAAAAAAATTCAAAATGTCGTCAATCCTTGCGCCGTCTTCAAACATTTTAATCACTCCTTAATAACCAAAAACCTGCGCGGCATCTTTCATATTTTTACGAATTTCCACGCCGAACGGACAACGCGTCTCACACACGCCGCATTGAATGCACTCGCCCGCATGATGACTCAACGCCGCGTAATGTTCGCGGACAGTTTCGGGAATTGTTCCCTGCGCCTTCGTCAAATTTAAAAATTTCGTAACGTCGGCGATATTTATTTTCTTCACGCACGGCGCACAGTGACTGCAGTAAACGCAATGCCCCTGCCAAGAAATTTTCGGGAAACTCGCGAAAGTCAACGCATAATCTTTTTCTTCGACTGTCGCATTTTCATAGGAGACACTTTGCAGAAATTGTTCGACGGAATGCGCGCCCGCCAATACGCAAGCAACTCCGGGACGGCTAAGCGCGTAGTGAATACATTGATTCGGCGTCAAAGCAACACCCGCAGGCGAAAGTTCCGCGTCCAATAAATCTCCGCCGCCAAAACATTTCATAACCGTAATTCCTACGCCCAATCGCTGGCAAGTCTCATAAAGTTTTTGGCGGTCGGGATCAATGTTTGTCAACTGCTCCGAATAATTTTCTTCGTTCCAAAGTTGCTCAACGTCCTCCGACGCCGGCAATAAATCATAGCAGGGATTCACGCTGAACATCAAAACTTCAATCGCGCCGCTTTCAACCGCCTTAAGCGCAACTTGCGGATTGTGACTGCTTAAACCAATATGACGAATAATTTTTTTTGCCTTCAATTCGCGGGCATAATCCAAAATCCCGCCCGAAATTATTTTTTCCCAATCGTCAAGCGCGTCGCAGTAATGAATCGTGCCGACATCAATATAATTCGTCTGCAACTGCTCCAAAGATTCTTCAAAGCCCGCCGCAACCTCCGAAAGTTTCCGCGTCCGTTTATATTGCCCGTTCTGCCACACGGAACAAATATGCGACTGCGCAATAAATTTTTCTCGACGCCCGCGCAGAGCCGCGCCGACCGCTTTTCTCACTGCGGGATTGGACGCGTATAAATCAAAATAATTTACGCCCGCCGCCTCCGCCGCGTCGAAAAGTTTTTTCGTCATCGCGCAGTTTTCTTCCGAAAAACCTTCGCAACCCATGCCGATTTCGCTGACTTTCAAACCCGTTTTGCCCAATTCGCGATAAATCATCTTCGCCACTCTCCTTTATACACGCAAAAAAAATTAGACAGGAAAAAATTTTTTCCTGCCTGCAGTTATCTCAAAGAATTCAAGATTTTTTTGTCCGCGTCGAAGGCGCGAACCCATGCCGCAACAAAATTTTCGTCAATCGGCACCCGCAAAATTATATCGCCGAAAATTTCAAGGACATCTCGGAAAAAATCTTTCACGCCCTCCCGAATCTCGCGAATTTCTCCGAAAAGATTTTTCTCCGAATTGCCGACAATCACTTCAGAAAAATTTTTATCGAGCTCGGCAAGATATTTTCCGTAATTCAAATGCAACGGCTCGATATTCAGCATTTCTGCCGAGAATTCATACAGCGTTTGCAAAAAATACCCGTCCTGTTCCGCTTCTTCGGAAGAATTTTGAATCATTCGGAGAATAATCGTCAAAAACGGCACGCCGTAAAACCAATAGCCCATCTCACGGAAATTTTTTAAAATCAATCGCCCGCTTTCCCGCGAAAATTCCGCGCAGATTCCAAAAGGATCGTGAAATTTCTTCGCCAAAACCACTCCGAGTAAAATTCCCGCGTAAAGCGACATTTTATAATCCAATTTCTCCAACAAACTCCGCCCGAAAGGTATTTGCGACAAAAGATTCAACGCGCTCATCAAATGATATTCGCCGAAGCCGCGATCTCCGCAAAGTTGTATGTCGCCCGTCTCATTTTCTCCCAAGTGCGTAAGTTTATACGGCGAGTTCAAATTTTTCTTCGCCAAATAATCCCAAATCGTCGCCGTATCCTTTCGCAAATTTGTTTCACACGAAATTAAAAGTTTTTCGTAGCCTTCGACGCCGCATTTCTTTAAAATTTGTTCCATGTCGGGCGTCTGCAGGCAATTATCGGAGATAAGCCAAACTTTTTTTCCTCGCGCCAATGCCGTTTTAAACCAATCAACGATTCTTTCACGCGGCACCGCCAATTTTAATTCCGTCGAAACTTCCAGCTCACGAATTTTTCTGCAAGTCGCCGCGTCAAGCCCCGCCAAAACTCCGAAGCGTTTATAAATTTCGTCAAGAGTAACTTCGCCGCCTTTAATCTGCCGCGCCTCAACCTCCGCCTTCTCGCGCAGGGCAGGAAAATCAAAATTTTCTCCGAGAAATTCCTCCATCTTCAACGCGACAATTTCTTTGACGTGATAAGGTTTGACGACGCAACGCATCAACAGCGTATCGAACACGTCGAAGGAAACAATTTCGCCCTGCATCAAAATTCCGTCGCGAACTTCGGCGTCCGTGCGCCCGAAATATTGCCAAAGATTTTTACTGCCGAGATTTATCGAATAAGTTTCGGCGTCGGGATCAAATTCGTAATAACTCATGCCTTCAGACCGCGCCGCCAACAAAACAGATCGTTCAAAGGCGTGCGCCAATGTGCCGTCAAGCTGTCCGCGTTCTTCAGGAAAATCTTCAAACTTCAAGCCGAGCGCAAAAATTTTTTTCAAAGCCGCCGTCCGCGCCCAAAACATTGTTCCCGCCGGAAAATCGAAGTAATCGGTTTTATTCGGCGCGATACCTGCGCGGGACAAAAGATTTTGTCCGACTTCGCGATTTGAAAGCCAATTAAAGGCGGCGTAAGGAACCGTCGGCGCGGGACGCGGATAAATTACGCCGAGCGATTGATTGTCGGCAAATGCTTTGAAAATTTTTTTGATATTATCGCCGAGCAAAGCGTTGAACAAATATTTTCGCCAATTAAATTGCTCCGCGCCCTTGTAAAGAGATTTTTTTGAGTGAATGTGCAAAACAAAATCATATTCGGGCAAAATTTCTCCGAAGCCCGCCAAAAACGGCGCGACATCCCGCCCGCGATTCGGCACAACGCGCACAATAACTTTTTCTGCATTGGAAATTTTTTCAAAGGCGGCTTGAACTTTCGCGGCGGCTGACTCGTCGACAATCGAAATCAGCGCATCGAATTTATAAGGCATTTCCGCGCAGGCAGAGACCATTTCTTTTAACAAATCCAAATAAAAAATGTGCGCTTGAATTGCAATTTTGCCCGGTTGCGTCGAAAGTTCGCCGTCAAAATGATTTTGCCAATCGACGGGCGGATTTTTCGCAAAATTGTTGCCCGCCTGCCAAGCTTTGTAACCCGCCGTATCCTTCAACAGCGGCGCAAAACATTTATAAAATTTATTTTTGAGCCCGACTTTCTTTTCTTCGGCAAGAGGCATCGAACGATAAAAAAAACGAGCGGCACTCACAGCCTTTTCCTTTTTATCTGCGCGGAGCCACTGTTTAAAATCGCGGAGCGGCTCCGTGAGTTTCCAAGAATTGGAATTCAAAAGTTCCTCATTGATTTTCGCGAGCCGCTGAACTTCCGCACGAAGATTTTCCATCTCCGCACGAAGATTTTCATTTTGTACCCTTATGGTTTGCTCGATAATCGCGGGATAATTCGCCTCCAACTCGCCGAAAATTTCAAAAGTCACATGCCCCGACAAATTTTTCACGTCGAAAATAATTTGCGGGTCGTTTGACCAAAATCTGTGAAAGCCGTTGACAATTTCTCCGACATTGCTTAAAAAATCTGCGCGAAGTTCGCCGTTAATCATGACGCGATTTATTTTTATCGAAATGAAGTTTTCATCGGGGTCGAAACGCAAATATTTCACGGGCGCGGCAAGCTCGAAGTCAATTCGTCCGTAAAATTTCCGCGCAGTATCGTAACCGATAACTTTTTTCGCCGCCAAAGAAAATTCTTCGCCGTTTCCGACAAAAATTTCTGCGCGGAGCATCTGAAGTTTCTGCGCAAGATTGAATATGTCGTAATTGCCGCCGGCGCGCAGAAAACTTTTTTCGTCATAGCCGTAAAGCGTCTTAATTTCGGCGGCATTGGCGGGGCTCGTCAGCAATTCTTTCAGCAAATCAAGCCCGACAAGATTAAACGCGGTAACATTTTTCTCAAGACAAATCATTGCGAAGGCAAATTTGCGATTAAGTTGCCCGTCAACCAAAAATTTCTCCGCTTCGGGGAAAACTTCCAGAAAAAATTTGTTGTCGGTGAAATGATAGACGAATTCCCGCGCTATGAAATAAAATTCCAAATCTGCGCGGATAATTTTGTCGAAAGTCGCCGCCGAAGTATTTTCCTGCTTATCTCGACGCAACCTGAACTTCGTAAGACGTTCGGGCAAAATAAAAATTTCCTCATGAAAACATAATCGAATCCACATCAAATAATCAGGCAGTTGCCAAAAGCCGTTCACTTCAAGCAAATGATATTTTTCATAAGCCTCACGCCTGACCATTGCCGACGGGTGGCAAAGACAATTCGCGTTATGAAAAAAATATTTCAACCACTCGGCTCGCGAACGATTCGGCTGTTCAAAAATGTTTTTGTAAGAATCATTGGCATCAAGCTCGCAAATGTAGCCGCGCTCGTCAACAAAATTAACTCGCGTAAAACACGCCGCGCAGTTTTCATTTGAATCAAGGAAGGCAACCTGCTTTTCCAGCTTGTCAAGAGCCCATAAATCGTCCGAATGATGAACAGCAACATATTTTCCCCGCGCAGAGTTCACGGCTTCTTGAATCGCCAAAACCGGTCCGCGATTTTCTTCATACAAAAAAAATTTTATGCGCGGGTCGTCAAAAGTTTTTATAATCTCGCGGCTGTTGTCGGTCGAGCCGTCGTCGATTATCAAAAGTTCAAAATCGGCGAACGTTTGATCCAAAACACTGTCAATCGCCGCCGCCACATACGCCGCATGATTGTAACTCGTCAAAATCACGCTGACTTTAGGTTTCGCCATTGCCAACCTCCTTTATTTCAGATAAATCTGCGATACAGCCTGCCCAACTCAATCCCACTCCGAAGCCCGCAAGCATTACATTTTTTAAATTCGCCGCGCCGTGACTTTTTACAACCTGTTCAATCGCAAGCGGCACGCTCCCCGAAACTATATTGCCCGTCTCGGTTATGTCGTTGTGAAAAGGTACGTCGTTTAAGCCCGCCTTTTCGCGCAGATAAGTCATCATGAATTTATTCGCTTGATGAAAAATGCAATAATCCAAATCTGCGCGGGTCAAATCGGCTTTTATCAAAACTTCGTCAACCAATTTCGGAATTTCTCTGAGCGTAAAATACGTTATCGCCATGCCGTCCATGAAAACTTCGTAATTTGAACGAAAATTTTTTTGATCGTCCGTCGAAAACACTTCGGGATTGTCTCGCGGAGGATTTTTGCTCCCGCCGACCGGAATTATCAGCTTGTCATAGCGCGAACCGTCCGAGCCGAAGACAAATCCGCGCAGATTTTCGGTATCGCCGCCCTCAAGCCAAGTCGCCGTTGCTCCGTCGCCGAAAAGCGGGCGCGTCGAAGTGTCTTTGACGTTGATATATTTCGTGTAAACGCTCGACGTAAGAAATAAAATTTTTTTCGCAAGCCCCGCCTCAATCAAACCCTTTGCAACCGCCAAGCCGTAAACATAACCGGAACAACCCAACGAAATATCCATGCTTCCGACAGATTTTTTCAAGCCGAGCCTGTCTTGAAGGTGCGCGGCGGTGTGCGGCATCTGATAATCGGGGTGCTGAGTGCACAATAAAATAAAATCCGTCTCCTGACGGTCAATTTTATTTTCGGAAAAAAGTTTCTCGGCGGCTTTGAAAGCCAAATCGCCCGCCGATTCGTCTTTTGCAATGTGACGGCTCTTCACGCCGATTTTTTTTATAAATCGCGCCTCAACTATCCCCGAATTCTCTTCAATCTGCGCGGGCAGGTAAGAACTTATCGCTTTTATCTTCGCAAACATTAATTTTCCTCCAAAATAATTCCCGTCTCCTCAAAAAGTTCTTCGCGCAATTCGGAATCAACGTTGCTGTCCTCCGCACGCAAAATTTCAAGGCATCTTTCCGCCAAAATCGGCGCATGTTTTGTTATAACTTCCCAAATTATTTGCGGATCACAATCGTAATAATTATGAACCAAAATGTTGCGCATGGCGATTATCTTTTTCCACTGAATATCGGCGAGTGTCGCTCTCATCTCATCAGACAAGTTGCGGGCATGTTCGCCGATTTGCCCGATATAAAACGCACTGACATCAACTTTTTCATAATTTGCTTTGTCAATGAATTGTTCGTAAGTTTGAACGTTGTCTTTTACCACTTGCAATTTTTGACAATAATTCACAATGTGGAACAGCCGCCATAAATCTGCTTTTTTACCTCTCATAAATCAACACCTCATCCTTTGCAATTTTATCCAAAAATTTTTGGCGCGTGCCGCGTCGTCTAAGCAAATCAATTTCTACGCCCAAAGATTCCTCAATATCAGCGTACAAACCGCCCCATTCAAAACCTATGAGCTTTTTTTCGTCGTATTTGTCAACCATTAAATCAACATCGCTCTTCTCGTCCGCCTCGCCGCGTGCATAACTGCCGAATAAACTCAATCTTTCCACGCCGTAACGTTCACAAATCGGAGCGACCGCTTTTTTTATCTCCTCAATCGTCAACATTTCCTTTTCCCTCCAAATAATTTCTCACTGCCGCAACAAACTCGACCGCATGTTGATATTGAGTTTCTGCTTGCTCACGCGATACAATGAAAAAATCCGCATAATCGCTATATTGTCTTGCGGAAAAAGCCTCGCCTATATAATCAGAAAATTTTACATCGAACAAACCTGTCTTGACATATTCGCGGCGAAAATAGCTGATAACTGCCGAGTGCTTCTTAAAATCGATATACTCCTCTGACAATAAAGCACGGACGGCATTGAATATTGCGTAATAAGAATTGGTAACCGAAATCTTATAATGTCCGCCATCAGCCAAATTTCTTGATACAGTTAATCGTTCGGCGGCTGCTTCCAATCTGTACTTTGTCAAATCACGCAAGACGAATTCCCTCCTTGAAAATATTTCCGTAATAGCCGACTTCGTTTTTGTACTCGTTAAAAATTTTTGAGCTGATGACCGCCGGCGAAGTTATGATGTCAAGCTCCAAATCCATTCTGAGTGTATGACTTAATATTTGTTCACGCTTTTTATAAGAGTCCGACATATCGCCTTTGACGATAGCGGCGAAGTCAATATCAGAATCCTCGTCGAAGTCGCCGCGGGCATATGAACCGTAAAGATAAATCGCCTCTATGTCGTCGCCGTAAGCTTTGCGGTAAGCAGCCACTACTCGACGGCAAATTTCTTCCATATGCGGCATTGCATTCATTTTTATCAGCTCCTTATTGTCTTTCCGAAATTTTTTCGCCGAAGAATCAAAAAATCCTTTGAAAGGCAATTAGTAATGCGTAATGCGTAATTCGTAATGCGTAATGAAAAAGATTATAGCGGGCGGTAAAGACACGGGCGCACAGGGATGTGCGCCCGCCGGCAACTGAAACAGGATGTTTCATTGCCGGAAACGCCCCCGCGAGGTGCCCTTTCTTTTGCAACTTTTCTTTGGGCAAGCAAAGAAAAGTTGATTAAAAAAATAAAATTCATGATAGAATCAATGGAAGCGACGCGCCACCGCAAAGGCAAAGGTTTTGCGAATCCACTTTAGGAAAAAGGGGACATTTACTCCATTGCCTTTACCTTGTCCTCGATGAATTTTATCTCGGTCGGCGATAAATTGTACTTGCGATAAAGTTGCGCGTCAATTTCGGGGATGCTGACGCCCCAATTTATGTCGGAAGCCGAAGTAAAATCTTGCAAAGGCACATATGCCCATGTTGCGGGCGGATTGTGCTGTGTAACCTTGAGAATGCCCAACATTACCCTGCAAAACTTGCTCTTGATGTATGCATAGCAAGCCTGCGCCTCCGCCTCACTGTCAAAGGCTCCGATAGCCGTAAAGGTCTCCGTGCTGCCGACAAGCGGCGAGCCGACAAGCGGCGTTACCAACACTTCACCCAACGCACCACAGCCATTTGCACTTGGAATAAAAACTTTCCACTTGTCAAGATTATCTAATGACTGAACATAATCGCGCCGAATCCATTTAAAAACGCGACGATTTTTTTGCCGTCCCAAAATTTGAATGTATTCGTGCCCGTCGGAAGGTTTTTCATCAAAAAATATCTCCGGAGTCTTTTCAAATGCATTTGTTCCTATTGCGTCACAATTTTTTAGCGGAGAATCGGGAAAATCTTCAAAATATTTTTTGCTTAAGCGTCTATCTGCGCGGGGATAAACAATTTCACTGAACGAACGGAAGTTTTTGTTGTCGAGAACAACTTTTTTATGAATAGAAATCAATTCGTCGAAGGGAATGTAAAGTCCAATGGGTTTGAAGGTTTGATTTGCATCAAAAAGCGTGATGACAACGCCGCCTTTGATGTCTGAAGTCGGAAAAACGTCTTGGCTCCTCAAAAAATGCTTAATAACCTTGAAATGCTCGTTTGCAAGGATTTTTTTCCTAAAATCGGTGGGAGTCGCGCCTTGATTCGATAAAAACCGCGCAGGCGTTATCAAAGTGGCTTTATCGGCGAGTTTTTGAGAAGTTTCAATGAAAAAATTGTAAATCGGCTCGGCAAAAGTCTTATTATCGCCTTTTCCCGCGAGTTGATAAGGCGGATTGCCGACAACGGCATCAAAAAACATTTTTCCGACTCCTTTATTCCAAAAATTTTTATTTAAGACGCGCTTAACGAATTGTTCGGGCTTATTTTTGAGAAGATTAATGAGATCGTCGAAACAATGAGCGTTAATCGAGCCGTCGCGGTAGCCGAGCAGAGTTCGGCGCGTGATTGTCTTCGCCATCGGCGTTTTGCAGATGACAAAGACATTTTCCGCAATAGTTTTATCCCAAAGGCGGCGGAGTTCATCGAGCGGAATAGATTTTTCATTGACTTCGCCGAGCCGCACCTTGAAAAGCTTGTAAGCCACATAAAGCGGATATAAACCCGTTTTTGCGTTGATGTCGAGGATTTTTTTGTCTTGCGTGAAAAAATTTTCGTCAAAAACCGAATCAATATGGAGTTTTACGACATTCCAAGGCGTCAGGACGGTTTCTTTGTCTGGATTTTTAAAAGTGGCGAAGAGCGCGGCGATTTTCTCAATTCGCTCGGAGATTTTGCAGTTATCGGCGAGCAAAGCGCGCTCGCGAATAATATGTCCCGCCTCAACAAAGACTTCAGGATCATAATGCTTGATAAATTCCTTGAAAAATTCCTTCGTTAAGCCCGAAGGCATGAATTCAGCCCAACTTGCGTCGTCAACTATCTCTATGAACTTTTCAACCGTAATATCTTCGTCAAAAGGCACGTCCGCGCCGTAAATCAACAGCGGAATACGAACAGAAATGACGCGCAGAATCGAAATTGCATTGCGTTTGACTTCATTTTTGCGAAAAATCTCTGTTTCTTCGGGCGTTCGCGGTCTTGAATGCTTAAAAGTGCCTTCATTTTCTTCAGGAATGCCTTGATCATTAATCGGAACCTCATTTGGCTTTTTAGTCGGCTTTGAAGTGCCGATTATTTTTTTCAGCGCGGCAAATTTCTTCAAATCAAGCTCGGAAAGGTCGCGCAGGGTGTCATTGTAAATATTATTGTCTTCAAAACCGTTTTGAACGGCGCGTTCGGCTTGAATGTGCTTAACTCTCTTCAAAAGTTTGTTGGCGTCGAGATTTTTCATTTCGGAGCCTTCAATCGCGATAACGGGACAAAATTTCAGCAAAGAATTCAAAGCCTCGCGCTGATTATCGCTGGTTTTTCCTGCGCGGGTTGAAGCTCTGACAGAATCGGCGATAACTTTCAAGGTTCTGTCGGGCGCGAAGTCAAAAACGTAAGCATTTCTCTTTGAAACTCCGTTTTTATTGCAGGGAGTTTGCACACGGAAAATTGTTTGAAGATAACTCGCCGCCGAAGTGGAATAACCGCCCGCCAACATGAAAACCGCCGTCCATTCGGGCACAGTGACGCCCGCCGTAAGCTTGCCGCAGGAAATTGTTATGGTGTATTCGTGATTTTCAATGGCATCTTGAACGGCTTTAAGAGCCTCGCCCGTTTTATCTTCGGGGTCGCCGTCGCCCGCAACGTTTACAATCTCAAAATGCCTGAACACCTCGTGATTTTTCAAAAGTTTGCTGAGCGCAAGCCCTTCTTTGACGCCGGGAATAATCCAAAACGTGTGTTTGAACATTTTGCGGAAATCTGCGCGGGAAAAAGGATAATTATTGTCGTTTTTCGTTACCAACAAGTCCAAAAAGCTCTTAACGTCGCCTTCATGAACAAATTTTCCGTCCTGCGTCTTGAAAAACTCGCGGAAGTTGAAAAAAATCTCGTCCGTGTCGACATAATTAAAAATTTTGCCGAGATTATAGGTAAAAATATTCATCTGCGGGAGTTCGTCATAAGGATTTGAGTCGCCGAAATGATTTTTATCCCAATCGGCTTTGGCTTGCTGTTCCATGACGTAATCCCAAGTGTAAACGTTGTCGCCGCCAAAATCATCAAGGAGATTAAATGGCGTGCCGCTCAACGCAAGGAATTTTGTTTTTTTCTTGACGAGTTTTTTAATGACGGCGTCGCCGAGCGCGGTTTGTGTGCCTTCATGCGCCTCGTCGACAATGACAAAATCCCATTTCGTCTTAAAAACTTCGGAATTCTTATCAAATTTGCCGTCAACTGCTTGAGAGCCGCGCAGGTCTTGAATCGAGGCGAAATACACGAAATTTTTACCGCTTGCGATTAAATCTTCAATATTTTTGCCGTCGCGGGAGCCGTAAAGGAAATTTTTATCGGGAAAAATCTTGTCGAAGTCATCAAACCAACCTTTTTTCACAACGGGGCGATGAGTAATGATAATTGTTTTGGAAAAATTCATGCGGCGGACGACTTCAAGGGCGCAGAGAGTTTTTCCGAAGCGCATTTTGGCATTCCACAGAAATTTATCGCCGATTTTGAAATAATCGACGGTTTTTTTAATGGCGTCGTCCTGTTCGGGGCGAAAAATAATTTCTTCGCGAAAAATTTTGTGCTTTATGCCCGAAATAAAAGTTTTTCCTTGCTTGACGGCTGAAATTGCCCTAATCGCGGTCTGCAAATCGACTTTGAACCATTCGCGAGCTTTTGTATTCGGCGGCGGCTGTTTTTTAACGCCCGATTTCTTCAAAACGTGGTGGACATCATAATCTCTGAAGGAATTTTTCTTGTTATCGACGGCAAGTTCTGTGTACAGGAGCCTGAAATTGGTTCCGGCGGTCGTTGTGTATTCCCTAATGCGTTTAATCGCGGCTTCATTGAGTTCCTTACAATTCGGCGGGAGATTTTTGTTTGTTGTGATTGTTGTATCGCCGATTTTCAAAATTCCTCTGTGCGCGGCGTCGTCAATGCCGAAAATGTAAATCAATCTGTGCTGAAAGACTTCATAAATCATTTTTTGCCTCCCAAAAGCTCTATAAATTCAAAAGGCTTGCCATTTTTCCAATCCATTATCAAGCAATTTGCTCCTTCAAACAGATTTTTGCTTTTCATAAAGGGCGGCGAACCTGTTTTTCCGTCCATTTGCCAAAAATTCCACGAGATAATCTCTGCGAATTGTAAAAAATAATCTTCAGGCGGCTTGAAATGAAATTTTTCTTCAAAATAATCTGTTATGGTGTCGAAAATGTTTTTTCTGGCGAGAAAAAGATTATCGCCTTGAAATTCGTAGCCGTAAACGCTTTGAACGGCGCGGAGTGCCCATTTCATCCAAACATTTTCATCATCAGACGTTTTTTTGCCGACAAGATAAAGTTTTCTGTCCAAAAGTCCGACGCGATTAGTAATTTCAATCTGTTCTCCCGTGACGGCGTTATAAGGGCTGACAATATAAGGGGCTTCGCCGCAAGTAATTTCGATTCGGCGGGTGTCAACGTAATTTTGCCAGAGATTTTCCTTTTCGATAAGCCAATGCGCGGTAATTGTATCGATATTAATCTTTTCGCGCATCCAAAACACGGCAGAAATCTTTTTGAAGTCTTCTTCGAGCAATTTCATATCGAGAAACGAATTTTCGTTAAGATTTTCTTTATCCTTAAGCCAAGTGACGGCAAAATCTCTCAACCAAGCCTCATCAATCAAATCATTTTGGATTTTGCAAATATCGGGCGGCGTGAAAATTTCTGCGCGGACTTTGGTACGGAGCTTTTGATGTTCACGAATTTTTTCATGACGCGGCTTAATCGAATCAATATCTTTAAGCTGAATTTCTTCGCGTTGATTTTTGCTGTCGTTCGCCCAAATAATATTCTTGCCCGTCGTTTGGTCTTTCAATAGAATTTCTTCAATCATCTGTACGGCTTAACCTTCCAATAATCTACGAAGTCATTTGCGAAACTCCAAGTGCCCGCGCAGTTTTTGAGCCGCGAAAAATTTTCCGTATCTCTGAACATGAACCACAGCCGACTTTCGACGTGATAAGCGCACGCCTTAAAATTGTATTGCTTAAAAATAATTTTCATGGCGTCGTTCGTCCAAAAAGTACAATGGACGGGCTGAAGATAAAACCAATTCGGGTCTTGAGGGACTTCTTCACAAACGAGCGTATGAATTGCCGCAATGCCGTCCGATTTCAACAGCGCGAAAATTTTTTCAACGTCATTTTTGCCGAGCAAATGTTCAAAGACGGAGCAGGTTATCACGAAGTCGAAAGTTTCGGGCAGTAAATCATTTTCCGACAAATAATTTTCGTTCGGACGCGCCATATACGCATCAAATTTCATTAACGGCGGAGATTTTACCTTCGCGGCGAGGAAATTGGACAATTTGCCGTCGCCCGCGCCGAAATCGACAGCCCGCGCAGATTTTTTTAGCACTCCGATATTGATTAACTCCGCCAAAACGTCGGCTTGTGCCTTCAAACGCTCCAACCAGCGCGGATCAACCGAAAGTTCATTTGTATTCTGATAAGCGGCGTGACATTCGCGATTTAAATTTTCCCAATCGCCGTGCGGCATCTCATAAATAGTTTTTGCAACAACGAGTCCGCAATTTTCACAGCGAACATATTCGCAGGCGTCGAGATTCTTCATTCCGAAAAATTTTTTCATGAAAGGGCGCATTTCTCCGCCGCAAACGAAGCAATTCATTATTAATTCCTCATTCCTAATTCCTAATTGAAAAGAGTCCGCAATTTTCACAGCGAACATATTCGCAGGCGTCGAGATTCTTCATTCCG
>CALFJC010000135.1 GCA_937877655.1 uncultured Selenomonadales bacterium | reverse complement strand
TGTCTCGGGGGTTGCGCTATACTTAACGCAGTTAGTGATCAGTCGTCATCCTTGAAGATTTTTTTGAGCACGTCGCAGATGAAACGTCCGCTAACGTTCACTACGATTTTTTTTTATAAGCTCACGTATTTCGTCCAACGTCGTCACTTGAAAAATTTCAGCTTGCCTAAAACGCACATCTATTTTGAAGGGAACCGCTGATTCAAAACCCGTTCATCAAACAACAATTGGTTCTCATAAAAAAATCCGTTCAAGAACGCAATTTCTTTAAGTTCGCGATAAAGAGTTTTCAAGTCCGCGCCTGACGGTCGTTGCGATTGAATCTCTTGACGAATAACGTCGCGCAAATGTGCTTCCGCAATCAATTTCCAATTCGGATAGCGTCTGCGCTCATAATTTTCCTGCGTCTCCGTTAAAAGCTGTTCATAAGCTTTCACGGCAAAGCCGTGCGAACTGACAACAACGCCTTCTTCAGCAATAAACGAATCGAAGATTTGAACGGCATCGCCCTCGCAAGGATTGTCCATAAAAATATGCTCGTCGATTCTCCCTTTGCGCTTCATGGCGTCATCTATCTCGTCGAAAAAATTTGTGGCGGCAATCAACAAAATTTTGGAGTCGCGGTGGCGCAAAGTGTTTTCGTCGGCAATGTAATTGAGCAGGGAACCTCGAACAACTTGATTAAGGTTATTTTTTCCGGCGAGAGAATCGAACTCGTCGAAGAAAAGAACGATTCCCTTTTGTTCAGTCAGTTTGGAAAATCGCTCTGTTTCCGTGAAAATACTGTCCAATTTGCGAATCTGTTCATTAACCAAACTTGACGCGAAGTCTTTGCTCAACACTTTGAAAAAATAAAAGCCGTGTTCGCCGGCGACGGCTTGTGCCAATTCACTTTTGCCGTTGCCGGGCGGTCCGTAAAGCAAAACTCCTTTTGGCGGTTCAATCTTCATTCGCCGATATTCATTTTTTCTTGCGGCTGAGGCTTTGATATACTCTGCTTGCCGATTTATAATTTCCTTCTGATGCGAATAGCCGATTATATCTTTCAGGCGTTTAAGATTTTGTTTTGGTGTGAGGATATTTGCGCCGGTAAATGTTCCGTCCGCCACAACGGAGCGTAGAAATTTTCTTTCCGATTCGACGAAAGTTGCGGCAATCAGTTCTTGTGTCTGCTCGTTATCGCCTAAGGTAATGTTGAGGCGAGCCGCTGTTTCTTTTAGGAGCTTGACGAAATTTGCTATATCGCGACCGGACATTTTGTCGGATTTGTTCAGCAAAAATTCTTCAAAAATTTTTCCTGTCAACTCGAAACGTAAATCCCCTTCAGAAAGGTTGTCCTCGAAGATGAGTTTGCGAATTTCCTTAGTCGGCAATGGAATTTCTTCGGGTTGCCCCAAGCGACTTTTAATCGCCTCGTCTATGGATTCCGGTCTGTTCGTTGCGGCAATGACGAAAATTTTTTGTAAGCCGGTCTTCGCGCCGTCAATCTCCTGCAAGAACTGATTCACCATATCCATTGAATAGCTGTCGGTATCACTGCCTCGCAATGCTCGACCAGGAAAAACAGTGTCGGCTTCGTCGATGAAAATTATCGTCGGCTCATTGGCGCGTGCTCGGTCGAAGATACGCTTAATCTTCGCGCTGCTTTGCCCGATATATTCGCCCTTGAGTTCAGCCAGCGTCGGCGCAAGGAAATAACATTGTTTCTCGCTTGCCAGTGATTTTGCAATCAAAGTTTTACCGGTGCCGGGCGGTCCGGAAAAAATCATTCCGTGTCGTGCCCGCTTGTCGTCGCCGGCTTGCAGGAAAGTATTTATCGCCTCCAAGATTTTCGATTTTACTTCTTGCTCAAGACGAACTTTTTCCCAAGAAATTTTTTCTTCTATACCGTGTTCAATGCTCTCATCAAAGTCTTTGAAATTGAAGACGTGAGGATTTTGCGCGACGACTTTGCGGAGAATTCTCATACACGCGCACAACGTTTTTTCTCCGACGCTTATGCCGTGCGCCACTTCGTCCAGAACAGACATTTTAAGTTCGTAATTGTCATGCGTGTGCCGAAACAGCCAGCGCATATAAGCATAACGAATTTCTTCGGCGGACGGAAAGCCAATGAATGTTTCGCCCTGATTGAAATTATACTTCTTGAGCAATTCCATATCCTTT
The DNA here is from genome assembly GCA_937877655.1 of uncultured Selenomonadales bacterium. GTDB lineage: Bacteria > Bacillota > Negativicutes > Selenomonadales > Selenomonadaceae > Quinella. The sequence goes on along the minus strand of CALFJC010000135.1, from coordinate 16,287 downwards.
AGCGTTACGACAATCATCACGTTTGGCAGATTTTCCCATTGTTTGATTTTGGCAATCCAAGTTGTATCGGGTTGCGCATCATAGAGCTTAGCCGTCCACTCGAAATTTTCCAAGAAGATTAAAAATCTTTTCTCGCGCTTATACAAAGTTTCTTCCAAGCGTAACAGGGCAGAATTTTCATTGCCTGCAACTTGATTGGCGGTATCGACTCCCTGTTGTGTTGTTTCGGAATTTTGTTTGGCGTGATTTTTTTTGCTCAAAACTCCTTTTCGCTTGGGCGGAGTTATCATTTCGCTGAAATTAATTTTGCCCGTTGCGCCAAAACAAACAGGGTCGCCCGAAGAAGATGTCACTTGAACGATATAATCGAAATTTTTTTCACGCACAATGTAATAATCGCGCAAAGTATCTGCCATATTTTTTATGCCGCTGTGTAAGTCGTAGAAAAAATTGTCGTTGATGCCGTCGCCGGTCAAGAAATGCAAAGTCTGTCCGCGCTTGATTTGTTTATCGAGTTCTTTTATGACGCGATGTTTGCCAAGATAAATCATTGCTCGAAGTCCTCCGCGTCCGACGGAAATTTTTTCAGCAGGTTGCGTATCATTCGCGTTTCTTCCGTTTCTTCCGTATGATCTGCCAAATCTTGAAGTTCAGCTTTGACTTCATCAATCTGTCTCGTCCAATCCTGTCGTTCAACTTGCCGCCGCCTTTTCTCGGCTTGAAGTTTATCGAATTCCACGCGCAAATTTTCATTTTGTTCGCGCAGGATTTTTTCATCGGAATCATTGCGTAATTTTTCGACCTGTGCCAGAAGTTCATCGCGTTCGCGGCGCAATTCATTTAGTTTATCGGAAGACTCATTCAATTTTTCGCGCTCGTTTTGAAGTTGTTCCAATGAGCGTTGATAATTGGTGACATCTTTTGTCAGCCGAATGATATGTTCGCCGATTTGTCGGAAGGTGTCGAGAATTGCCCGCCTTGTTTCCTCAGCCGCGTCGAAACCCTCAAGGAATGCTGCGTCTCGATAAACTCGCCTGTTGCCCTCGCGTGCAGGTTCGCGAACTTCAGCCATTATGCTCATTACCAGCGGCTTCGACAACGGGTAGAGTTTTGCCAAATTTTTAATCGACTGCTCGGCTTGAACGCGTGAAGTTGACTTGACATCAAACAGAGTATCGACAATTTCCCGTGCGCGTCTTCCGTCCAGATACCACATCACTTCTTGCAGGGTGTTGACATCTTCAAGAAGATCAGCCGCGTTGAAATCTTTCGACGCCAATCGCGCCATAAAATTTTCTTTGTTTGGTTCAAACGCCACTAAAAATCGCCTCCACTCAATGAGTAACTGCTCGTTGTCCCACAGAGTTATTGACGGCTTGCGGATGCAGGACGCTGTTTCCGTTTGCCAAACGAACTTCGGTCAAGGGAATGCCGACTTCGTTCAGCCGTTTTGAAATGTTATTCCACGCGCCTGAACAATTCGAGCCTTTGCTCTCCGTGTGGTCAACGTCGACGACAATTTTGCCTTCCGCGTCTATGTCTACGCGCTGAAAATCAATAATTTCGTCGCCGATATTGCAGGTGATTTTAAAGCCGTCGTTGGGGTTGTCGTTTATGATTTGCAAATCGGTATCGTAACGCAAATCGTCCATTACGTCTTGAATCGCACCTGCCAGTTCAAGTTTTTTGAGCATATTTTCCTGCAAAGCCAATGCCGCCTGATTAGCGGATTGCCCCAATTCAATCGCCGAATTCATGACTGCCATACTCTCAAGGAATTTTTCCTGCGCAATTAGTTTGGCGGCTTTATCGTGCAGTTCGGAGTACTTGGCTTGCAAATCTTTGCCGCCGAAAGTTTTCAGATAGTCGAAAAGATTTATTATCCGGGCGTTTTTTTCTTCATTGTAACGATCAATGGGGTCGTTGAAATTTTGTGCAACCTCGCGTTCCATTTGCGCAAAGAGTGTTTGGGCGTCGGATTTATGCTTGTTCCAAAGAGCAACGCGTTCCGTAAGCCGCGACTGAAAATCCGTGACAGCCGCATAATGTTTTTTGAACGACGACAACAGAGCCTCGTCGCCGAGTGAAATGGCTTGCGAAATATTTTTCTGAAGTGCCGCGAATTCGTCATGGAAAAATTTTTCCGCGTTCTGTTTATCGACAGCCGCGAGTACGTCCTTGAGTTCTTTGCGGAAGGCATCGGCTTCTTTGCGTTTTTTTGCCGTGAGATTCATGCTCGCCAGCTGTTCCGATAAATTTTTCAGTCGCGAAAAATCAGCACGCATGGAAGAGAGATTTTGTCCCTCGTCCGACAAAAATTTTTTCGTGCGCCGCTCCAAATTTACGCGTTCCGTGCGCAGGTTTTTATAAGTTGACACCAGCTGTTGTGCCTGCGCGTATTCCGCGTCACAATACCAATCTTTGTGGCGAATTGCGGCGCGAATATCTTCCGCTTGATTGTCTGCCTGCCTCAATTTTTCATCCAAGTCAGTTAATTCGCGTGAAATAAATTTGCCTCTGTCCTCAACGAGTTGCGAACTCAACGAATTTTTAATCCGATTGAACTCTGCGAAAAATTTTTTGCCTTCCGCGCCGAACATCTCCTGCGCGGGCGTGTCGAGAGTTGCCGTTACCTTTTGCGCCGAATTTTTAATCGTCGACATATCGGCAAGCACAGCACGATAGCGATTATAACAGTCAGTGATTTCACGGCTGTAAATGTCATCCGTCAACTTGCGAGCCTGCTCGCCCTGCTTCAAGACCGCCGCGACTTCGCAACTTTTTTTGCCGCTCATGGTTTCACTCCTTCAATAGCTTTGGTAAAAAAATTTGCTCGAAATTTTTTGGCGGAATACCAACCATAAAAAATTCCGAATCCTTCCTATAAACGAATTCCAAACTGCGATTTTTCGTGCGGGCAATCAAATCTTTAAACGGCAAATATTTCGGGGACAAACAGTGAAAAATTTGGTTGTCGGAGCCGCGATACAAACTGTTCGTATTCAGCTCCTCGCGATATTCGCCGTCAACCAAGATGTCGATATTATTCAAAACAAAATCTATCGCCGCGTTGTGTTTTTCTTGAAGTTCGGCGAGTGTGTAGCCCGTGAAAATCATAACATCCAAATTTGATTCTCCGCGCAGATTTTTTATCAGTTTGGCAACTGCCGCCGCCTGTAAAAATGGTTCGCCGCCGCTGATTGTGATTCCCGTTAAATTCGGCACAGATTTTATCTCCGACAAAATTTTTTTGACTGAATGCCATTGTCCGCCGCAGTCAAGCGGTTGTCCGTTCGGAAAAATACAATTTGGACAACGCCTTTTGCAACCTTGAAGCCACAGTGCGTAGCGTTGTCCCGGTCCGAGTACTTTTGTCAACGGCTCGCGGTGACTTACGTACAACATTATAAATTACTCGCCTCGACGTAAGCTTGTTTGTACATTCGCTTTTCGCGATTCAAAAGCAACGGCACGTAAATATCCTTAACGAATTTGAGGGAACGATTGCGCGGGTCTTTGAGTACAACAGCATCATCTTTGTTGAACGGTATCTTATAAAAATTTTCGCTAAGAGATTTGCGCTCGCCCGGCGTGACAAAAATATCAAATTTGATATTCCAAATACGACGATAGCAGCTGTTCAGCGATTCGTAAACGGCAATTTCCTCTTTGCTCATAAATGCGGGATTGTTGCCTTGTGTTTTTCTGGCTTCAAGGGCGGCTTGATGAACGTCGCGCAAAAAATCCATCGTCTTTCCCAACTCTTGCACGAATGAAAATAACACCTCATCCGAATCGCCGAGCAAGCCTCGCCCTTCCAAAAATTTCCGAAAAACTTCGCAGTTGTTCATAGAATCTCTTACCGGCGCATAAATGGCAACTGAATCGCGCCAAACTTGCAAAGCTTTCTTCGTTGCGGCGGAACTTTGGCGTTCAGTTTCGAGTTCAGCTTTTGCGGCGTCAACGTCGGCTTGTTTGACGGCTATTTCTTCACACAAATTTTTCTGAACGTTTTCTGCATTAAAAAGATTAGTTTTAAGCTCGGCAATTTGTTCGTTGAGTTCGCCAATATATTTTTCCTTTTCGGCGAGAGTAGAGCTAAGGGTTTTTGCTTCCGCCGCCTCCCCGCGCAGATTTTCCAATTCTCGTGCCCTGTCGCCAACCAACTGCTCAACTTTTTCGGCAACCGTCTTCAGTTGCTCGTCTACGGAATTAAAGCGATTGTCGAGAATTTGTTTGACGTTGCCAAGTTCGCCCTGCACGCCTTCGCTGATTCCCGATTCAATCTGCGCGGTTTTTTTCTGCAAGTCTTGAATATTTTCGTCGATGTTGTTCGCGTCGACCGCAGATTTTACCTCGTCGATTTTCTTTGACACGCCGCTGATGTCGTCGCGAATGGTGTTAATTGTATTGTCGAATTGCTCGGATAAGCCCTCCAGATAGTTGACGACCAATTCTTTTATCTTGTCAATCAAAGTGCCGATACTTCCGAAAATCATAATTCAGCCTCCTTTAGTCTTCTTCTGATAACTCAAAAACTCTCTGCAGATCCATTGGCTCATCGGCAGAGAAATTTTCATTCGCGCCGCCAATTCGATATTCAATGCTGTTGTGCGCGTCCGGTGCGACACGAAGCCAAAGAACTTTTTTGTTGTTCGCGCCCGCCATAACCTTTTTGTTGAAGGGTTTCAAGGTTTTTTCGTTCAACTGCGGAGCCGATGTGAAATAAAGATTAGTCCGTTTGTCGCGTGCCCCTATGAGATTTGCTTTGGTCCATTCACGAGAATTATTGTTTTTCTCCAGAACGACAACAAATTTGCCGGAGCCGGGATTTTTGTAGCCGACATTGAACGGAAAAGGCGCACGATCATCTTCGCCGGTCTGGTAAGTTGATTTGTCTATGAAGTAATTTTCCAGATTCAGTTGCCCGAAGGCAACGGCGGTTTTGCCGTTGAGTTTATAGCGGTCGCTCAATTCCTCTTCGCGTTCAATGCTTGTACGGGTTATGCGCTCAATACGGCTTTCGGGGAAGTTTTCGCGCATAAGTTCTTCAACATACTGTTGCTTTGAGGCATTGCCGCCCAAAAATATTGCGAAATCGTGCGGATTGTATCCGTCTATGCCCGCGTCTTTTAACGCCGTCAAAATTTTTTTCTTGGCACAGATTGTATTCATGTCTGATTTAAAATCAAGAACAATCTCTTCAATCTTTCCATGCAAAAATTCATCTATATCCCGCACTTCCAGAGACAAATTAACTTCCTCGTTGGCTCGGTTGCGCAAAGTAACGTTACAATGCGTGCCGTCTGTCACCATATCATTGCCAAAGATTTCGGTCATACGATTATCGACACCTTCGGGGTCTGCGCACTGAAACAGCGTGCGAGCAAGATTTTCTTTAAGCGTGTTGACATTGGCATTGGAAATTTCGTCGCCGACATCACTTAAAATTTTATCGAAACCTTGAGGGAACATTTCGCCCATAGGCAGTACAAAAGGAATATCGTTTGATTCCATTTCTTTGCGGTTATGGAGATAAATTTTGTACGCCAGCTGATGAATAATTTTTTCTCCGCCGACGCGCTCATTGCCGCCGCAACCAAAAATTTGAATCGTATATTCCGCAATGTCGCATTCGTCACCGACCGCCGCACGGAAAATTCCGTAGGAAGTATCGAGCGTTCCGCCGCCCAAGTCAAAAATTGCGAAGGGCTTCGCGTTGGGGCTGTCCTCGTCGATTGATAACTGATTTGCAACGACCGCGCCGACGCAGGCAACGGATTCTTCGTAATTCATTGCGACGGAAATAAAAGGCTCGCTCGCGTCCGTTGCGGTTGCCATAGGTTCGGGCAGAGCGCGACGAATTCCATATGCCAAAGAGTCGCATATTTTCTTGCGCACTTCAGTATTGAATTTCACGGGGAAGGTAACATTGTACCAGCGATAAATTTTTCGGCGCACAGGATTATTTATCGCACGACTCAACAGGTAACCATAAAAGGCAATAGGATCAAGAGTGTCCGCGTCTTGGGCTTTGAAGTCGTCGGTTACGTAAATGACTTTGCCTGTCACGTCATTTAACGGATAAATTTTAATCTGACTGCGATTTCTCTCCTTCATGGCAGGAATATTTTTAAGCTCATTAACAATCGCTCTCACTCGCCGCTGACCGCGTTCGTCTTCGTTAATTTCCTTAAGTATGTCGTCGACCGTGTAGCCCGAATCGTAATCTGCCTCGCTGTCGTCAAGTTCATCGCTCTTTGTGACCAGAAACGGGCAATTGGGATTCGCCTGCTCCCACTGCCGATAAAATTCATTCCAGTTGTAAATCATAAGGTTCGTTGGATTTTCATACTGACTGTCGCCGGAAGCACTGCGTTTGCCCTCGCCCGACAACGTAATTAATTCAGGAATGCCGGTGCCCTTAACCGCCGCGCAAGTCGAAGACGTGCCGAAGTCAATCGAAACAACGCCGTTCGCGTCGAGCAGATGATTTTCCAATTCGTCATCAAGCCGCGTGTCGTGCACGCAAAGATTAATCGGGAACGAGTAAACAACTTTGGAGCGTCTGTCATACAAATGAATTTCAAAGCGACCGCTGAATATCGGCTGAGAATCTTGGCTGTTTTTCAGCTCTTCGCCAAAATGATTTGTATTGAGATATGCAACGTAAACATTGCGGCGACGATTGAAACGAATATCTTCGACAGTGATAAGATTTTCCAATTCCTCTCTGCCCATGCGGAAGAAGTAAAGCGCGGCGCGTTGCTCTTCGTCGGAGCCTTTGTTTTCCTCGTCAAATTCCAAACGCTTGACAGAAATTTCCAGCTTGCGCAGACCGTGCCAAGCCCAAATGCCGCCTTTGTTGCCGAGTTTGCTTTCGGGAATTTCTTCATAGCCGAACATATCTCGTTCTGTCACGTCGCTTATTTTTATGGCGGGAAATTTATCCGAAGACTGCTCGAAATAATCGGGATTCAAGGCGTCGAGCAATAAATTCTTGCGTTTCCATTCTCGCAATTCTTCCGTTTCAACTTCCGCGTTCAAGACAAGATATTTTAACTTTTCTAACCCCTCGACTATAACCGGTTCCGCCAATGCACGTTCGTAAAGTTCCATTTTGACGTAATTCGTCGTAAAGGTGTTCAAGTCGAACGGCAAACGAACGAAAGACAATCCCTCGCCCTCAAGATTTTCCATTTGATATTGCATAAGCCCATTTGCCGGGTCGTCGAACTCGATGTAAACTTTTTGGAGTTTTTTTGTTCTCTGCCAAGTTTCACTGCTCATTAAACATCGCTCCCATCGTTACCAGTTGCAGGGTTAATCCGTTTATATAATTTTGCTCGCGAATGGAATGTTTAAAATAAATCTCGTGATCATCTATGTTTTGAAAGGCGGTTTGCAATTGCCGCATTGCGCGATTTCTCTTACCAAGAAACAGTAAATATTCTGCCGCGAATTTTTCAACGCCGAACTGTGGACGCTTGAAAATTTTCAGTAACTCTTGTCGGTGGAAATTTCCTTCGTCGTCGGTTGCAACCTCCAGCAAATCTTGCACGAAGACGAATTTATATTTCGAGCCTATGAAAGTCAACATTCGCGAAAATTCTTCCGATAATTTATTTTTGCGAATGCCGCCGGAAATTGCCTGTTTCAACCATGAAAGCATTAAATCGCCGGAAATACGAAACTCTCGCGCCATGTAACACAGTTTCAGAATAGTCTTTGCTTGCAAGTAACCTTCAGCCGCCGCCGCATCGATTAAAAATTTCATATAGGCGTTGCGTTTTCTTATCGAAGGTCGTCCTTCGACTTCGTCAACATTTAATCTCATGTCTGCCACGACATCGGGGGATTTTTTGTCGTCAATCACATTCGCGAAAGGATGTCTCTCGCGCACGTCAACCAAAGTCGTCCTGCGCAACAACATGAATTCATGTGCAAAATTTAAAAATCGTTCGTCGAAAGTGTAATCCAACAATCTTTGCCCGACCGTCTCTCCCAACCGTTTAAGTTCCAAACCGTCCGACGTGAAACGAATATCTTTGTAGCCGTAAGTTTCTATTGCTTGCGTGTCGTGCAGAAGATAAAGTTTTGTCTTGGTCATAAGTAAAAATTTTTGGCGATTTTCGTTCGAGTCATCCAACGAGAGCAGATAAATCGCAAAAATATTGCTCACGTCAAGATTTGAAGCAACGTTGATTCGCACGAGCGTTTTTTTCATGTAGGGACAATCCAATTTCTTGCTGTCTTTGCGACAAGCTTGCGTGCCGATTAAAAAATGTTCGTCATCGGAATCAAGCGGATAATTGTCAATATCTGCCCGATATTTTTTCGCGACGGCGTCAATGACAATGTCTTCCATGCAAAAATTCAGCGGGAAATAAACCGTTTCGCTGAGTCCGGGTACAATTATATCGCGCACGGTTAAGGTTATGCGGTATTCAATCGCGCCGTTCTCGCCCTCATTTTTTATGGTCGGGTAACGTATGGCATTGGGGTCATCCCTGTCCACAATCTCCACATCCAGCAAAATTTTTCACCTCCGTTTGTGATTCATGAAAAATTAAAACGTTATGTAACTGCGTTTCTTGCGTTCCGGCGGATCTTTGCTCGGTTTATTGCGCAAAATCAAGTTCACTCCAATAAATTCCTCTTCGGTTGCCAAACCAAGCTTATACTCGGTAAACCTGCCGTCGCGATCTCTCTTCAAGTCGGGGCAGGTAACGGCTGTTTTTTTCATGCTCAAACCTCCTTTACACAACAACAAGCCGGCAAACCAATGATTCCTAATCGTCGTCTTGTCCTTTCCAAAGTATGCGGATTTCAATTCGGCGATTTTCTTCTGAAAGCGGGTTGTCTTTATTTTTTAAGCGTGTTTCGCCATAACCCGCAACACCTATTCTTTTCGCGTACTCTTTACCAATATTATTTAGCAGGGCATCGCGGACATTAGCGGCACGCAAAGTCGACAGTTGAACGTTGTTATCGAAATAACCGCCCTTGTTTCTGACAGACGATACGGGTGCGGGATCAGTGTGTCCTTCAATCAAAACTTCCATTTTAGGATTCTCAACCATGTAATCCTTCAACGGCTCAGAAAAATCTTTTATCGCCTTCAAAGTTGCTGACGATAATTCCGCGCTGCCCGAAGAAAATGTCACCGATGTGAACTCCAAAATTCCCGTATCCGAATGAACGCGCACTTGTCCGCCGGCTTGATATTCCTGCAACGCCGCACTGATTCGATTCATCATTTCGCGTTTCTCTGCTTCTTGCGTATATTGCGGCAAAATCGCCGCCAATACGAACATCAGCAAAAGTATCAAGACGACACTTGAGAGTAAATCAGAAATGGAGATCCAAGGATTATTACGCTTCATTTTTCCTTCCGCCTGTCAGAAATTTTTCCGTTTGGCACAAATGCCGGCTTGGCTTGAATTTCGGCTCGCTCCTCGTTCAATAGGGCTGTCAAATTTTCAAGCGCAATCTTGAGAGCAATAATTTCTTCGTGCGATTTTTCTGCTGTTGATTGATTCATGAAAGTTGCTTGTCTCGTATTTTCTTGCATTGACTTAATTGCTTCAAGAAGTGTCGACGACTGCGCGGACAGCTCGTCAAGATGTGCGACGTGTGCCGAATTTTGTTCCGACAGGAATTTATTGAACAGCTTGGAAAAATTTTCGCGCAACTCAGCCCAATGTTCCTGCGTCACTTGGAAATTTTCGCTTGTACTTTGCATCAGCGTATTCATTCGGTCGAGCTTGTCGGCGTAATCGCGTTGCATTTTATTCGCGACGCTCTCCAAAGTTTTAAGCATCGTTTCAAGCCTTTCGGATTCTTTTGCGGCGGATATTGAAAAGGCATCCATTGTCGCAGAAATTTTATTTGTGGCACTCTGCCAAGACATTGCGAATTGCTTTTGCTCGGACGTGAATTCCCGATTCACAGCGGTAACATTATCTTGGATTGTCAAGAGTGTAGATTTAATTTCATTTACCGCGCCGCAAATTTCGTGCGCCTCGCGAATGTATTCCTCGTGAACTTGACCAAGTGTCTTTTCCAACAATTCGTCAAGAGTTTGACGACTTTCCTGCGTGAAACGCTTCGCATCGTGATAAAATTTTTCGTGAAGTTTATCGAGTTCTTGCGTAGTGTAAAAAATATTTGCGGCGTGCTCTTCATGAATTTTTTGGATATGCTCGGCGTGAATGCGTCCAAGATTTTCGTTAATCGCCTTGAGGTCGGAAAATTCTTCCTGAACAAGCAAGGAAAATTCCTCCTGAAAAATTTTTACGCGCTCCGCAAAAACCCTTACCGATTCCGCAAAAGCACGCTCCTCCTGCGCGAAAGATTTGGCAACCTCAACAAAGTCCGTGAAGCTTTTTGCAAGGAAACTCAAATTTTCATTGGCGGCATTATTGTCTTGGTGCATTTGCGATTCAAATGTAGTCAACTTTTCTAAGAGAGCCCGGCTTTGCGCGACATTTGCGGCGAGATTTTCTTTGTGCTGAAATGCCAACAAATCATTTTGTCGTTCAATCAACGTGCGAACATTTTCACGCTCCAAGACGTATAGCCGATCAGTCAGCTCGTCAACAAGTTGTCGGCGATATTCCATGTATCGTTCGACAATCACAGATCTAAAAATTATTGAACAACAAATGCCCCAAACCGAAGTCTGAAATTTAAAGGCGATGACACCGAGCACCGCCGTTAGTTTGGCGAGCTCAAGCTTGTCCGTCTGCAAAAGTTCTGCGGCACCTTGAATGGCAACGCCCAGCCCAAGAAATGTGGCGATTATGCCGATGCTGACAAAAACATTAGGCAATTCCCCGATTACATCTTCGAGCACAGAAATTTTACGCAAATTTTTCTTTATGAACATTTCGGGCGTCATCTTCGTCGCCACAGCCTTGAAATTTTCTTCGGCTTCACTGTCGAAAGTCCTCAAGAATTCACGACACTTTTGCCGGCGGTTTAAGCCAAAAATAAAAATCCCAATGAATACAATTAAAAATGTACTCGAAAGGATTGCCTCGGGTATGAAAAAAAATTCTGCAGTCTTTAGCAATATGTCATTCATTGTCGAGAGTACCCCTACTTTTTATTTTCTTCCCAAAATGTCATCTCTTGCAAGCTCTGAATTCTTGCACAATTTCCTTGCCGCGAATGCAAGATGAATTTAATTTCAAGTAAGGAGTAAGCATTGCATTCGGAGGAATTTTTAATCGTCCTCCTCTTTTTCTTTTTCAAGCTCAAAAAGTTCACAATAATAACCGTTCTTGCCGTGATTCTTGACATGATAAACCGCCTTATCCGCCGAAGCAAACAAAGTGTCATAATCGCGCCCGTTGTGCGGAGCAATCGAAATGCCGATACTTGCCGTAACAAAACGCGACCGCCCGTCAATCGTCAAGTTATAAGCAATTTGTTTAATCTGCTCCGCCTTGCGAATCACAACCTCCATGCTCGGCAAGCTGTCAACAATAACAACGAATTCATCTCCGCCGAAGCGTCCGATACAATCATTCGGACGGAAAATTTTCTTCAAACCTTTTGCAAACTCCATCAAAACTCTGTCGCCGAATTGATGCCCCAAAAGATCGTTGACTTCCTTAAAATGATCCAAGTCGATTATGTAAAAAGCCATGAAAATATTCGAGGTTTCATTTTCGTTGAAAGTTTTGAGTTTCATCTTGCAAAGATTTTCCATCGTCTTTTTGTTGAAAAGCTCCGTGAGTTTATCAAGCTCCGACTCCAACTGATAAGCGTCCCTGTCGGATTTCATTTTATTGAACGCCGCCGCCATTTGTCCAAGTTCATCGTCGCTGTTGACTTCGATTTTTTCAAGGGAAGTATTGCCGCTTACAATTTCATCAACAACATTCGTCATTTCGATAATCGGTTTCGTGACTCTTATCGTCAACAAATAAGCGACCAACGTTCCGATAAACAGCATAACCATTCCGAAAACAATCGCCTTAATCGCCTTTTCGGAAGCCTGATCGTAAATGTAATGATAAGGACGAATTGTAACGATCATCCAGCCGGTATCGATATTTCGCGAGTAAGTCGCCAGAGAATTAACGTCGTTAATGTCAAGGCGGAGAACGCCGCTGCTGTTATAAATCCTGTCGAGAATAAATTTGTAGCTGTTGTCAATGGCATATTCGGCACCGATGCCGACAACGTCATTTGAATTGGCGATAACCCGTCCCAAGCGATCCATTATGATAACGCAAGCTTTTTCGTCGTCAAAGGTTTGAACAAATTCCTGCAGAGCTTCAAGATCAAAATTTCTCTGCAACATGCCGACAGGTTTTCCCGACGCATCCAATATCGGAACTTCCATTACGATAACCATTCTGCCCGTCGCCATGCTGGAGATAATGTCCGAGACATAACTTCTGCCTTTCATTGCCTCCTGAAAATGCTGACGTTTATTCAGATTAACAAGCGTTGCGCCGTCCGTTCTGATAATTTGCCAGCCGTCGGCTCCCGTCAATGCAACAAGATTTGTGTCATTAAAAATGTCATTTGTTTCGTTTAAAAGCTTTGTAATTTGTTCTTTTTGTTCTTCATTCGGTGATTGAACGTAGTTAATTATTTCCGGCGACAATGCAAGTGAGCGCAGGACATGTTGATTTACTTCAATGAGTGCCGAAACATGCTCCGAAATGATAGAATTCCTAAGCAAACTGTTTTGCTTGACAAAATCTTCCAACTCGGAAATGGTGTTTATCGCGCTGACAACAACCAGAATAATGAAAGGGATTGCTCCCATGACAATAAAAAAGAAAAAAATTTTGGCTCTTATGCCTTTGTTAAATTCCATAATTTCATCCATTGAAATTCCCGCCGCCCGCAGAGACGAGGGATTATGATACGACAATCTTTAATGTGCAACGGTTTTCATTACGCATTACTAATTGCCTTTTACTTGTTGCCGAGATTTTGCATGAGTGCAAACATTGACGGGAAAAGCAAGACGACAAACATTGACGGGAAGATAAACAAAATCATCGGGAAAAGAATTTTGACGGGAGCTTTCAACGCCTCCGATTTTACCCATTGCCTGTGGCGGTCGCGCATGTTGTCCGCTTGCGTTTTTAATGTTCGAGTCATGCTTGTACCGAGTTTTTCCGCTTGAATTATTGATGTCGTGAACAAATAAATTTCTTCCAAATCGCAACGCTTGGCTAAATTTGTTAAAGCATATTGATGTGTCATGCCCAGCGCAACGTCATGTTGCATTCTTTGAAATTCATCGATAAGCGGTCCTTTCATGCGCTTGATCATTTTCGCAACCGCGCCGTCAAAAGACAAGCCCGCTTGGACGCTGACACAAAGTATATCCATAAATTCGGGCAGTTGCCTGCGAATATTTTTTTGACGCTGACGAATTTTGGAATTGAGTACGGCGAAGGGCAACCCCGCGCCCATAAATACGCCGAGCCCGATAACCAAAAGTCTTTGTGCAGGATTTAGATTCGGATGATGCTGAATAAATATAAGCGATAAAACAGCCAATATTGCGATTGACAAAAACCAACATGTCGCAAGACGTGCGGCACTCCACGAACCCGTTTTGCCTGCGCGGAAAATTTTATCTTCAATCTGTTCCTTAATTGCTTGCGGCGCGAGTTTCTGCAGACGCTCCTCAATCGAAACAATAACCGGGCGAACTATTCGATTGTAAAGAGGTTCGCGTTGTTGTTCGACTTGCGGAATGCCGCCTGCCACTCCCACTGCCGTCGGTGTAGCATTTTTTTTCTGCTTGGGATTTTTCAAGCGAGTTTCTTCCGCTTGGTCAATCATTTCGTTGAGTCTTTTGCGCAGTTGTGCTTCGGGAGATTGTTTCAAGCGCAGGAGCAGAAAAATGAAAAGGAAATAAACAAGTGCTCCGACAGCCGCCAATGCCAAAATCATTAAGACTCACCCCCGATTTCCCGTGAAAAATGTACGCGGTAACTCAATGCCGTTCATTTGGAATTTGTCCATAAATTGCGGCGCAAGCCCCATGCCGTCATAATGCCCGACAGATTTTCCGTTTTGATCGATATAATCTTGAACGTAGCGGAATAAATCTTGCAAAATGATTGTATCGCCTTCCATGCCCTGAACTTCGGTTATGTAAGTAATTTTTCTGCTGCCGTCACGAATTCTGGACTGCTGAATAATCAAATCAATCGCGGAAGAAACTTGCGTTCGGACTGCGCGGACGGGAAGTTCCATGCCCGCCATCAAAACCATTGTTTCAAGACGACTCAAAACGTCGCGGGGAGTATTGGCGTGCGCGGTTGTCAAAGAGCCGTCATGCCCTGTATTCATTGCTTGGAGCATGTCCAAAGCCTCGCCCGAACGAACCTCGCCGACAATAATTCTGTCGGGACGCATACGCAAAGCATTTCTCACAAGATCGCGAATTGTTATCGCGCCGCGCCCTTCCAAATTGGCGGGACGACTTTCAAGCGAGACAACGTGTTCCTGTTGCAAGCGCAATTCGGCGGCGTCTTCAATCGTAACAATTCTGTCGGTTTCGGGAATAAAAGACGAAAGAACATTTAAAGTTGTCGTCTTGCCTGAACCCGTGCCGCCCGATACCAAAATATTCAGCCGCGCTTGAACGCAAGCCTCAAGGAAAGTTGCCATATCTCTGCTCAGCGTGCCGAATTTTATCAGATCATTTATCGAGAGAGCTTTTTTGGAAAATTTTCTTATCGTGACGGTCGGACCGACAAGCGACAGCGGCGGGATAATTATATTGACGCGGGAACCGTCGGAAAGGCGGGCGTCAACCAACGGCGAAGATTCATCGACACGACGTCCAAGCGGCGTCAAAATTTTTTCAATGATATTCATTAAATGCGTGCTGTCGTAAAAGCGAACTTCAGTAAGTTTGAGTTTGCCCTTTTGCTCGATAAAAATTTGATGCGGACCGTTAACCATAACTTCGGTAATGGTGTCATTTTTCAAAAGCGGCTCCAAAGGACCCAAGCCGAGCAATTCATTACTTATGTCGTCAATCAACTGAAGGCGTTCGCCGCGTGACAAGGTATAGGAATTCTCCGACAATTCGCGCCCCGTGTAAACGCTGATGATATTTTTTATCTGATCGCGAGCTTCTTCGCCGCGAACCAAAGTTTGCTGTTCGTCAGGCGTCATCTCGTCAACAATTCGGCGGTGAATGGCGAGTTTCAATTCCTGCATTACGTCATTTCTCGAAGAGACTGCGCGTCTTCCGACAAATGCCGACGCCTCAAGCGGAGCTTCGCGTTCCTGCTTTACCTGTTTGTCCGTGTAGGTTTGTTTTTGCAAAGCTTCATCTTGCACGGTTTTTATTTCGACTTTGGTTAATCGTTGCGGTTCAGCGGCGGGCTTCGGTTTTTCTTGAGTTATGCCGCCCAATCTTTCCAACAATGAAAGCGGTCTTGGCATGAAAAATTTCACTCCTTTGACTGGTTTTCAAAAAAATTTTTTCGATTGAGTTCAAGTGTTGTTCTCTTCAAGTTTCATCCTGTAGACTATGGAAAATTTTTCGGGCATCATGAGAAAAGAATTTCCTCTTCTGAAATCGACTGTTACAATCACATCGTCTGGATCGTCGTCGTTGTCGTAGGAAACATTGACCGAAACTTTATAAACGCCGGCGAATTCATCTCGATAGTGGCTGTATTTGTTCATAAGATCTGGTCTGTTGGATGGCGAAGCCAACGAAATTTCGCGAGCGATTGTGCGGGCGTGATTGTTGAAGTTCAGATAATCCATGAACATAATGCCGCCGTAAATCATGCCGAAAATCATCAGGAAAACAAGCGGAGCCATAAGCGCGAATTCTACGGCGGATTGACCGTTTTGTCTTTTCATGACTGTTGACGCGGCGAAAACCTCTTGTTTTGTGAGGAAGTCGCGCCTTTCACCTCTTTTCTGTACAAGAATAAAATTTCCGAAGCAATTATTTGATATTATTCTAAAAGAAAATGTTGACGTTTACAAGCTTTTTTTTCCCGATTAGTTTTGAAAAAGATTAAAAATCAATCGAAGAGCCAAGATACCCGGGCGCAGGAAGAGCAATTCGTAATTTGTAATGAAAAAAATGTTGCGGGTGATTGAAAAATTGAAGGGGCGGCATGGACGTTGCCCCGGCACGCCGCGTTTGAACAGGATGCTCAATCGGCGTACGCCTTTTCCTTTTGTAATTTTTCTTTTTGGCGAAGGAAAAGTAATTCATAATGAAAAAAAACTTACAGCGGGTGGCAGAGACACGGGCGCACATGGACG
>CALFJC010000134.1 GCA_937877655.1 uncultured Selenomonadales bacterium | reverse complement strand
CAAAGAAAACATCCTGTTTTCGTTGCCGGCGGGCGCACATCCCTGTGCGCCCGTGCCTTTGCCACCCGCTATTAATTCTGTTTTCTTTCGGAGTTCATGATGAAAAAAATTTTGCTGGTTTACAATCCTGTTTCGGGACATGCGGCTTTTAAAAATCGGTTGGACGCCGTCATAGAAAATTTTCAGCGGCACGGGATTTTTTTATCGATATATCGAACCTGCGCAGGCGACAATGCAAATTTCGTTGACTGCGTGAAAATTTCTCAAGCCGAAGGAGTTATTGCGGCGGGCGGCGACGGAACTTTGCACGCCGTGATTAATCAGCTCAAAAAAAATTCGCTCGATTTGCCCGTCGGAGTTATCGGATCGGGCACCTCGAACGATTTTGCCGCTCATTTGGATATCGGCGAAGAAAAATTTTTTGACGCCGTCACTTCGGGCAGGACGCGCCCCGTCGATTTGGGTTTTGTCAACGAAAAGGAATATTTTATCAATGTGGCGAGCGCGGGCGTTTTCACTTCCATTGCGCACGAAGTCGATTCGCGCTTGAAAAATTTTTTGGGCAAAAGTGCTTATTATCTGCGCGGGCTCGGCGAACTTAAAAATTTTAAAACCATGTCGCTTGAAATTGTTGCGGACGGGAAAAATTTTTCTGTCGACGCCTTTTTATTTCTGATTTTAAATTCGCCGTCCGTTGCGGGCTTTAAAAATTTTTCTGATTCCGCGCAGATTGACGACGGGAAATTGGATTTAATCGCGCTGAAAAAATGTTCGCCGCCTGCACTTGTTACTTTGGCTAAAAAAATTTTGGCGGGCGAAAGCATTCAAGCGGACGAGAATATTTTTTCTCTGCAAGCCGAAACTTTCGAGATAAAATCTTCCGCCGAACTTATCAGCGATCTTGACGGCGAAGTAGGAGACATATTACCGCTGAAAGTCGAAACTTTAAAACACGCGATAAATTTTTATCAGTGAACAGGAGTAAAGATTCACAGCGGGTGTTGAAGACACGGGCGCACATGGACGTGCGCCCGCCGGCAACGAAAACAGGATGTTTTCTTTGCCGGTCTAAGCGCGTTTCTTTTTGCTACTTTTTCTTTGGCGCAACAAAGAAAAAGTAGTTTAAAAAATAAATTTCATGTTTGAATCAATCGAAGGATACGCCGAGATGGTTTTGCGTTCCCACTTTAGAAAAAAGGGGGACAGAAGGGCATTTTAGTTTATTCCGTGTACAAAATTTCTTCGGGGGAAGTGACGGGCACATTGCGCATTGTATCTGACGGCGTGGTTACTCGGCGTTGAGTGCCCGCGAAAAGCATTTCAGTAAGTTGTGCGGCGGCTTCAGGCTCCATCTTCGACAAAACTTGTGCAACCGAGTCTTCACTCATTCTTTGCAAAATCAAAACGGTTGTATCCCAATCGACATTGATTAAAGCATTCGCGGCGTCTTCGGGTTTCATGCTCTCATAAATCCTTGCAAGGCGCGTGACGCGCTTTTTCTCTTCCGCCTCACGTTGAGCGCGTTGTTCTTCGACAGCTTTTTTGTCGACTTTAACTTCCGTAGCTTTCGGCGCAGGTTTTTCTTCAACGACGGGTTCAGGTTCGGGCGGCGTTTCGGGTTCGGCTTCCGTCTCGGCTTCGGGCTTGGGAGACCATTCCACGCCTTCCGGCACTTCAAAATATTTTCCGTTGCCGACAATCGGCAGGCGATAAAGCCCAAGTTCTTCGTTGAGCATGGCAACTTGCTCCGTAGTCAAGACGCCGTATTTAATCGCCGCCGCAAAACCTCCGACAACCAGAATCACCAACACAATCAGGAAGATAAAAAAATTTCTTATCTTGCTGAAGATTGAGGATTCCTTTTTGGGTTGGGGCTCGGCGTTATCGTTCAATTCGTCAGAGCCGTTTAATTCATTTTTTTCGTCCAAGAAAATCACCTTCAAATTTTTTTGTTTTGATTCTGCCGCCAAAAAATTTTTCCTGCCTTTGCGACAAAATATTTGGCAACACGCGGATTTATTTCTTGACCTCTTAAAGTTTTTATTTCATTCGTTATGTGGTGAAAAACTTTCTTCAAAATTATGCAACTCTTTCCGCCGATATTCGCAATGCTTTTTTCATTGAGCGCGACGTTGTTGCAACCGCCTTCACAGAAGGAAAATATCTCACAAGACTTGCATTTTTCGCGGCGTTCAATCGCCTCCAAAAGAATTAAACGAAAGCCCGCACTTTGAAAAGCCTCCGAAATATTTTCATAGTCGGCTACGTTTCCATAAGAATATTTTTCGGGAAAGGCTCTGTTGCATGGGAAAATCTTTCCGTCATGCCGAATTCCCAACCACTTGCCCAAGCAGGAAGAAAAACTGCAAAGAGTTTTTCGATGCAAAAAAATAAAGTCCAATATCCGCTCAAAATAATTCACGGAGATATTGCAATCTTTGTCATGAATCCAATAGTCATAGAGCTCCAAAATTTTTTTGACCGTATGTTGCGGTTCAAGCTCCAACTCGTCATTGAACTCGCCGCGAGTCGGTATGTAAAAGTTCGTCGTGAAATTTATCTTGCGCTCATTAAAGAACTTGTAATTTTCTACTAACGAATCAATATTTTTTTTCGACACAGCAAAAATAAAGCCGCTCTTCATTCCGAAGCCGGCTGGTTTTTTTCTGTTCGCCAAAATTTTTCCCGACTGTCCTCTGAGCAAATCATTTTGCAAACCGTCAAACGAACTGCCGACGCTAATTTCATTTTCGGAAAGAACTTTCGCCATTTCGTCATCGAGTAAAGTCAAATTCGTTTGCATTTTATTGATTATTTTTGTTCGCGTATACTTCTTTTGCATTGCCAACGCTTGCCGATAAAATTCCGCGCCCATAATTAAAGGCTCGCAGCCGTGCCAAATGATCGTGACTTCCTTGGAATGGTTAAAGGTGATGTCATAAATTTTTGACAGGAGCTCCAAACTCATCTTGCCGCCTTTAGCGCGTTCGCCCGAATGATAACAATATACACAGTTCATGTTACATTGATTCGTCGGCATTAACAAAAGATTTATTTGAGAAAGTTTTTTCTTCATAGTCAAGCATTCCTAATTCTCAAAAATCTTTTAATAGATATAGTCATCGTGGCTGTCACTATAATCATCATCACGAGAGTCGTCATAGTCAAAATGGTGGTCGTTATAGTCGTCATAATCGTTATGTTTGTTTTGTTTACGCTTCTTCTCAGCAGATTTCTTTTTTGACCGCCATGATCATTATAATCATTATGTCCATGCTTTTGGGTAGCAGGAATGCTTTGCTCTGTTGTTTTTAGTGAATCAGCTTGTCCCAAATAGACGGCATACAATTCATCATTGCTCATAAAATTTCTTCCAAAATCTTTTTAGTGATTAATTCTATCGCCGCAAAAATTTTCCTGTTGTTGTAATAAAATATCTGCGAGGTGGTTTTTATGAAAACTTGCGAACTTTGTCCGAGAAGATGTCGGGCAGACAGAATTAAAAATTTTGGTTT
>CALFJC010000133.1 GCA_937877655.1 uncultured Selenomonadales bacterium | reverse complement strand
GTCGATTATCTTAAAAATCTCGGCTTCGATTAAAAATTTTTAACAACGAGGCTGGCAATGCGTACAACCGCGGCGAGAAACTTTAAATTTTTGAGCGGTAAGGCGCGAAATCTGTTTGTGCACTTTTCAAAAGTGCCGCGACGTTAAAAAAAGCGTCGATTATCTTAAAAATCTCGGCTTCGATTAAAAATTTTTAACAACGAGGCTGGCAATGCGTACAACCGCGGCGAGAAACTTTAAATTTTTGAGCGGTAAGGCGCGAAATCTGTTTGTGCACTTTTCAAAAGTGCCGCGACGTTAAAAAAAGCGTCGATTATCTTAAAAATCTCGGCTTCGATTAAAAATTTTTAACAACGAGGCTGGTAATGCGTACAACCGCGGCGAGAAACTTTAAATTTTTGAGCGGCAAAGCGTGAAATCTGTTTGTGCACTCTTCAAAAGTCGTTTTGAGTAAGGAGAATTGGAAAAATGATTAATGGCGAAAAAATTTCGGAGCGTCCGATACGTTGGGCGATGATTGGCGGCGGGCGCGGCAGTCAAATCGGTTACATTCACAGGAGCGCGGCACTTCGCGACGCAAATTTTGAACTTGTGGCGGGTGCCTTCGACATCAATCCCGAACGCGGAAAAGATTTCGGAAAAAATTTGCACGTCGACCCTAACCGTTGCTATTCCGATTACAAGGAATTAATTGCGGCAGAAAAAAATCTTTCGGACGGCGTGGAAGCGGTATCAATCGCGACGCCGAATTTTACGCACTTTGAAATAGCAAAAGCGGCGTTGGAGGCGGGACTTCACGTTTATTGCGAAAAGCCGTTGTGTTTAACGGTTGCGGAAGCGGAAGAGCTTGAGAAATTGGTTGAGTCGAGCGGGAAAATCATGTTCATTTCCTACGGCTACGCGGGACATCAAATGATTGAACAGGCTCGGCAAATGGTTTCCAACGGAGATTTGGGCAAAATCAGGATAATTCAGATGCAATTTGCACACGGCGGGAATTCTGCTCCTGTTGAAAAGAAATCGGGCGCGGCGGCATGGCGTGTTGACCCGAAAAAGAGCGGACCTTCGTTTGTTTTGGGTGATTTGGGCACACATCCGCTTTATCTTGCCGAAGCGATTTTGCCGGAACTGAAAATTAAGCGTCTTATGTGCACTCGTCAAAGTTTTGTCGAAGGACGCGCCCTTGAAGATAACGCGATGACGATAATGGAATATGACAGCGGCGCGATTGCTTATATTTGGTCGAGCAGCGTTAATGCGGGCGCAGATTTTGGTTTTACGTTCCGAATTGTCGGCGAAAAGGCGTCAATCGCATGGAATGCCGAGCATCCGAATCAACTTGCGTATCAAATTCAAGGCGAGGCTCCGAGAGTTCTTCAACGCGGCGCGGGATATTTGTATGAAAATGCGCGGGCGGACGACAGAATCGGTGGCGGTCACCCCGAAGGGCTTTTTGAGGCTTGGAGCAACATTTACACGAAGTTTGCAAAGGCGATAACACTTCGCGAGGCGGGCAAACCGATTGATTTTTGGTATCCCGACATAAAAGCGGGCGTTGTCGGTGTGAAATGGGTAGAAAAATGTGTTGAGTCTGCAAATAACGACTCGGCATGGGTAGAATTCAATTAAGAATTAGGAATGAGGAATTAATAATTGATTCCTTCATTCCTAATTCCTAATTCATAATTCCTAATTATTTTGGAGGGGTTGTTATGGTTAAAGTGGGAATTGCGGGGCTTGGTCGTTTGGGCAAAGTTCACGCGAAAAATTTATCTGTCGGCGTAGACGGGGCGGAATTGGTTGCGGCATGTTCGATAGTTCCCGCCGAGCTTGATTTTGCGAGAGAAAATCTCAAGGTCGAGCAAACTTTTACTGATTTTGACGAAATGTTGAAGTCAGACATTGACGCGGTGGCGATTGTTACGACGAGCGGACTGCATTGCGGGCAAATTGCAAAGGCACTTGACGCGGGCAAGCATGTTTTCTGCGAAAAACCGTTGGGCGTGAACGTCGAGGAATGCAAAACGGCTGAAGCGGCTGTCGAACGTCATCCCGAAAAGGTATTTTTCTTGGGATTCATGCGCCGCTTTGATCCGAGCTACGCTTATGCAATGGAAAAAATCAAAGCGGGCGTTATCGGCAAGCCTTACATGGTAAAAGCGACGGGAATTGACCCGGAAGCGTTGGTTGCGGGCGCGATTAAATTTGCTCCGACTTCGGGCGGCATTTTTATTGACATGGCGATTCATGACATTGATTTAATGCGTTGGTTTTTGGGCGAAGACCCCGTTGAAGTTTATGCGGCGGGCGCGACTTTCAAGCATCCCGAATTCAAAGCGGCAAATGACGATGAAACGGGCGTTGCAATGTACAAATGCGCGAGCGGCGCGATAGGTTTTGTTCATGTCGGAAGAACTGCTCCTCACGGCTACCACGTCGAGACTGAAATTGTCGGCACGGAAGGAACTTTGCGAATCAGTCCCGTTCCCGAAAAAAATCTCTGCATGATTTACGATACTCACGGCGCGGTTAAGGAATGTGTCGGCGGTTTCCCCGAAAGATTCGCGCAGGCTTATCAACTTGAAATGCAGGAGTTCATAAATTGCATTCGCGAAGGGCGCAAGCCGAATGTCACGGTTTATGACGGCACGAAGTCAACGCAAATCGCCTTTGCAACGACAAAAGCTTATCAAACGGGCAAACCGCTTGCGATTGAGTACTGAAAAAAATTATTTGAGGATTAGGGGTGAACAAAATGGCTGAACCTAACGCAGCAATGGCGATTGACGAGCGCGATAAAGTGTCGTGGCTGACACGAGTAGCTTACGGTTTGGGCGATACCGCGCAGAACGTCGTTTGGGGCGCGATGTCAATCCTGACATTCTTTTATACCGACTACGCCGGCATTAATCCCGCGACGGTCGGTCTCGTAATGCTCTTATCCCGTTGTTTCGACGGCGTCTCTGATGTTATTATGGGTTTCTTTGTTGAGAAAACGAATTCCAAATGGGGCAAATCGCGTCCTTGGATTTTATGGGCGTCGGTACCGTTCGCAATTTCAATCGTTTTGATTTATGCGGTGCCGCAAGGCGTCTCGGACACAATGCAATTCGCCTATATCTTCGTGACTTATAACTTGTGTACGACGGTTGTTTACACAATGCTTAACCTGCCTTACGGTTCGTTGTCGGCAATGATGACGCGCTCCAGTCAAGAACGCGACATGCTTTCAATCGTCCGTATGTCGTTATCGCCTTTCGGAAAAATTTTGGCAGTCTCGGCGACTTTGCCGCTGATTAAAGTTTTCGGCGATGATCAAATGGCTTGGGTAAAAGTCATGAGCATCTGGGCAGTCGTCGCGCTGTTGATGTTGCTATTCTGTTTCTATCGTTGCGAAGAAAAAGTTGTCATTGAGGCTCGCAAGAAAGAAGACAAGCTTCCTGTCGGAAAAGCTTTGAAGGCACTTGCTTACAACCAATATTTCTGGATGGCGGCGGCTATCTGGATGATGCAGAACGTCATTTTCTACATAACGGGCACAATGCTTCCGTATTACTGCAAATATATTTTCATGGACGATACCCTGTTCAGCTTCCTGTTCTTGCTTGAAACTTTGACGATGGTCGGTTGCCAAATTGTTTTGAGCCCGATTCTCCTGAGAAAATTCGGCAAGCGGAAAATGTGTTTGATGGGTATAACGGTTGCTTTCGTCGGTCACTTGATTTATTTGATGAATCCGCTTGATTATAACTGGGTTGTATTCAGCTGCTTTATTCGCGGCGTAGGTTTTGCTCCGTTGAATTCGGTTATCTTCGGCTTTTTGGGCGACGTTGTGGAATATGCGCAATGGAAATTCCATCTCCGCATTGAAGGTTTGATCTTCAGCGGCGGTTCTGTCGGCACGAAAGTCGGTTCCGGCTTGACGGCGGCTGTTCTTACCAACTTGCTTGCATGGGCGGGCTATGTTTCTTCGGCGACGGGTTCCGTCGAGCAACCTCAAAGCGCGATTGATATGATAATTCATCTTTACGAATACGGACCTATTATGGTTTGGATAATTATTCTCTTGATTCTGTGGGCTTGGAAACTTGAAAAGATTTATCCGCAAATCATGAACGATTTGGCAGAGCGCGAGGCTCGCGGCGAACTCTAATGCGCGGCGAACAGTTAAAAATTTCCGTGACACAAAACGCGAAAACTGTTCCGCCGCTTTCAAAGCGGCTCCGCAAATTATGAACGATTTGGCGGAGCGTGAGGCTCGCGGCGAACTCTAATGCGCGGTGAACAGTTAAAAATTTCCGTGACACAAAACGCGAAAACTGTTCCGCCGCTTTCAA
>CALFJC010000132.1 GCA_937877655.1 uncultured Selenomonadales bacterium | reverse complement strand
GCTTGAACATCCTGTTCAAACGCGGCGAGTTGGGGCGGCGTCCATGCCGCCCCTCTGATTCACTCAATCACTGCTAATGCTTGAAAAATTAGAGAAACAGCTGAGGCGCGGTGAACTACTTCGGCAGATAAAGAATTGGAGCGCGTCAGCAGGATGCAACGTCACGTTGCCGGCGTCCTTGCCGCCCCTTCAATTCCTCAACTGCCCGCTGTGTTCCTTTTATTCAATAAAAATTTTTTGGGAGAGATTTTTCATGACAGAAAAAGAAGTTTACGAACTTTTGGTTGAGACGGGCGCGATTATGACCGGACATTTCAGGTTGACTTCGGGACTTCACAGCCCGCATTACGTAGAGAAATTTAATGTCCTTCAACACCCCGAAATGACCGAAAAACTTTGCAAGGCGATGGCTGAACATTTCAAAGACGCGCAGATTGAAACCGTTGTCGGTCCCGTGACGGGCGGAATAATTTTGGCGCACGAAACAGGTAAAGCTCTCGGCACTCGCGCAATTTTCACGGAGCGCGTTGACGGTGTGATGACTTTTCGCAGAGGATTTACGTTGCACGAAGGCGAACGCGTTTTGATTGTCGAGGACATTGTCACGACGGGCGGATCCATTCGCGAGGTTATCGACGTTGTTAAAAAATTCGGCGGCGTGCCCGTTGCGGTAAGCATGTTGGTTGACAGATCGGGCGGCAAAGTCAATTTCGGCGACGTGCCGAGTTTTGCGCTTCTTCACATGGACGTTGAAACTTACAAGCCCGAAGATTGTCCGCTTTGCAAAGAAAATATTCCGCTGACAAAACGCGGTTCGACAGGTAAAAAATAAATGCTCAAAACTTTGACGGTTGAAAATTTCGCGCTGATAGAAAATGTCACGGTTGAATTCGGCGAAGGCTTGAATATTTTGACGGGCGAAACGGGCGCGGGCAAATCGATTTTGATTGACGCATTGGGCGCGGTGCTCGGCAATCGGACGGGCATAAATAAAATTCGCAAGGGCGCGGATTATCTGCGTGTTGCAGCGAATTTTTTTGTTGACGAGAAAAATTTTATTGTCGAGCGGAAAATTTCTCGCGCCGAAAAAAATTCCATAACTCTGGACGGCAAGCCGATAAATCTTGCGGCGTTGAAAAAATTTTGCGCGGCGTTGGTTGACGTTCACGGGCAAAATAAAAGCTTGGAGCTTCTTCGTGAAGAAAAAATTTATTCGCTGATTGATGACGAGAAAATTTCTGCCGTGCTGAAAAATTTTCAAGAGCTTTATCGCGAATTGAATTCAAAAGTTCGTTTGTTGGAGAAAAAAAAATCTGCGCGGGAAGAAAATTTGCAACGGTTGGATTTTTGGCGTTGGCAGGAGCAGGAAATTTCTTCGGCGGATCTCAAGCCCAATGAAGACGAAGAACTTGCGACAGAGATAAAAAAACTTTCACATGCGGAGAAAATTTCCGAGAATGTTCAGATGTCCGCGCAGATTCTCAACGGCGAGGAGTTTGATATTCTAACGTCGTTGGCGCGGGTTGAAAAAAATTTGGAGACTGTGGCTCGTTACGATGACAAATTGAATTCTGCGCGGAAACTTTTGGAAGATGCGGAAATAAATTTGCGGGAGGCTTACGAAGAAATTCGCGACTACGCGGAAACGTTGGATTTTTCGCCCGAAAGATTGGATGAACTTCAGGCGCGAGCGGATATAATTTCGCGACTTAAGCACAAATACGGCAGCTCGGTCAATGAAATTTTGCAACGGCTTGAAAAAATTCGCGGAGATATAGCGGCGGCAGAAAATTTTGATTCGAACGTTGAAGAACTTCAAAAAAATATAGCCGCGCTTGAACTTCAAACAAAAATTTGCGCAGAAAAACTTTTGAAACTTCGTCAGGCGTCGGCAGAAAATTTGAATCGGAAAATTGAGGATGAACTTCATAACTTGGGCATGATGCGGGCGAAATTTGAAATTGTCGTAGAGGCGACAGAAAAATTTTCCAAACTCGGCGGCGACAAAGCAGAAATATTTTTTTGCGCGAACGTCGGCGAAGAGAAATTGCCGCTGTCAAAAGTTGTATCGGGCGGCGAACTTTCCAGAATTGCATTGGCGATAAAAATAGTTTTGGCGACGGAACGGCGCGGCGATTTTTTCAAGACAATGATCTTCGACGAAATAGATACCGGGCTTGGCGGCGTGACGGCTAAAACGGTCGCAGAATGTATCGAAAGAATTTCGCGGGGTTGGCAAGTTTTGTGCATAACACATCTTCCGCAAATCGCAAGCATGGCGCGAACACATTTGCAAATAAAAAAATCGGAAGTCGACGGGCGAACGGTTACGAAAGTTAAATTACTTGACGAAGAAGAGCGCGTCAAAGAAATTGCGCGAATGGCTTCGGGCGAAGAATCCGCCGCCGCAATAAAAAATGCCCGCGAAATGCTTTTATCGGCGGAAAAGTTCAAGCGGACAATCAGGAGTCAAAAAAGAACAATGTAACGAGAACATACGGGCGCAGGAAAAGCAATGCGTAATTCGTAATGAAGAAAATTTATAGCGGTAAGTGAAAACACGGGCGCACATGGATGTGCGCCCGCCGGCAACAGAAACAGGATGTTTTCTTGCCGGAAACGCCCCTGCGAGGGGTCTTTTCTTTTTGGCAACGTGACGTTGCAT
>CALFJC010000131.1 GCA_937877655.1 uncultured Selenomonadales bacterium | reverse complement strand
CTTGCCGTGTGTGCCGGCAATAGAAACATCCTGTTTCTGTTGCCGGCGAGCCGTCATCCATGACGGCTCTTTTTTCATCATCATTCATTAAGAATTTCTAATTGCTTTTTCGGCGATTGTGTTATAAAATTTTTCTCGAAAATAAGCTTGTACTTCTTTTCGGAAGGAGACAAGACTTGGAGGTTTTCGGATGAAAAAAAATGTTCGTGCGTCAATGAGTGACGCGCAAAAGTTCAGCCGGGTCAAGCGCGAGGCAATTTACACGGGACTTGCATTGATCGGGCTGATTATTTTTTGGCTGATTGCGGGCTTCGGCACGGCGTCGCTCGACGTGAAAATTTTTCACCTGCCTTTATGGGCTTTGCTTGGCTCGGTCGGAGTATGGTTCTTCGCAATAATTATCAGTGCGGTTTTGAGTAAAATTTTATTCCGCGACATGGATTTGGGAGGCGAAGACGATGGAAAATAATTTTTTCGCGCTCCGCTCTCTGATTTTGCTTTTGCCGCTGATTCTTTTTATGGCATTTATGGTCGGAATAAGTGTTTATGTTCGTCACAAACAAGCGGGCAAAAATTTTGTAAGCAGTTACTTCGTCGGCAACCGTGAACTCGGCGGCTTTGTTTTGGCAATGACGACGGTCGCAACTTACAGTTCGGTATCAAGTTTTGTCGGCGGACCGGGCATGGCGTTTCAAGTCGGCTTCGGCTGGATTTACATGGCGGTTGTGCAAGTGACAGCGATTTTTTTGGTTTTGGGGATTTTCGGCAAGCGCGTTGCAATTTTGGCGCGGAAATTAAATGCTGTTACAGTTGTCGACATAATTCGCGCAAGGTTTCAATCTGATTTTTTGGCGGCAGTGGCGGCGTTCGTGATTGTTTTATTTTTTTGCGGAACAATGACGGCGCAATTTGTCGGTGGAGCAAAATTATTTGCGGCAGTGACGGGCTACAGTTACGAGGCGGGCTTGATTTTATTCGGCTTGGTCGTCGTAATTTATACTTCAATCGGCGGTTTCAGAGCGGTTGCGTTGACGGATACTTGTTGCGCGATAATGATGATGATCGGAATAGTTTTACTCCTGCATTACGTTTTGCAGGCGGGCGGCGGCTACGAAAACATAATGACGACGCTTGAAAAAAATAATCCCGAAATTTTCGAGCCGTTCAGTTTCGGGAATATGCCATGGACAATTTATTTCACGCAATGGCTCCTTGTCGGCATTTGCACAATCGCCCTGCCGCAATCGGTTGTTCGCGGGATAAGTTACAAAAACACGCAGGGACTTCATCAAGCAATGTTAATCGGAACGGTTGTTGTCGGTTTTATGAATATCGGAATAAATTTCACGGGAATTTTGGCGCACGGAGTTTTGCCGGGCAGTGCGGCTGATTATGGCGGTGTCGACAACATTATCCCGACGACGATTGTTTTGGCAATGCCGACCGAACTTGTGGGGCTTGCGATAATCGGACCTTTGGCGGCGTCAATTTCTACCATTTCGGGGCTTTTAATCGTTGCGTCGAGCGCGATAATCAAAGACGTTTATTTACATTGGGCAGAAAAAAAGCAACGTGACGTTGCATCCAACAAGGACAATAAAACTTCCAAATCATTCCTAATTCCTAATTCCTCATTCCTAATTAACGTGACGCCTGCGCGGGTAAAAATTTTATCAATGGCGGCGACGGCGATAATCGGCGCAACGGTTTTTGTGATAGCCTTGACGCCGCCGAGTTTGATTTGGCTGATAAACATGTTTGCCTTCGGCGGTTTGGAGACGGCTTTTTTCTGGACGTTGCTTTTGGGCTTGTTTTGGAAAAGGGCAAATAAATTGGGCGCAATGCTCTCCATGACGGGCGGCACGATAATTTACTGCGCGACTCAAGCGGCGGGCTTTAAAATTTTCAACCTTCATCAAATCACAATCGGAATAACTTGTTCGCTGATTTTATTTTTAATCGGCTCCTATATCGGCAAAAAATCCGACGAAGCGACTTTGAAATTATTTTTCCCGTAAAAATTTTTTCCCGACAATCAAAAGTTTACTGCGCAACACAAGCGGCGGGCTTTAAAATTTTTAATCTGCATCAAATCACAATCGGAATAACCTGTTCGCTGATTTTATTTTTAATCGGCTCTTATATCGGCAAAAAATCCGACGAGGCGACTTTAAAAATATTTTTCCCGTAAAAAAAATTTTCCCCGACAGTCGAAAGACCATCGGGGATTTTTTTATTTCCGCGCAGATTTTATTTGGCTAAAACTTTTCCGCTGACTTTCCAGTTTGCGCCGTTGACATTAAAGCTAGTTGAATCAGTGACATTTTTTAAAACGAGAGATCCGCCGCCGTTTATCGTAAGCGTCAGAGTATTGTTATTGAAAGCCGATTTACTGAAGGAGCCTATGTCACCGTTTTTATCGAGGATTGTCAAAAGCTCTCCACTTTGATAATCCATAACGGTATCTGTTCCGTCGCCCGCTTGGAAGATAAAGGTATCGGAGCCGTTGCCGCCCCAAAGCGAATCATTGCCCTTGCCGCCCGTCAAGGTATCGTTGCCCGCATCGCCGAAGATTTTATCATTATTTGAACCGCCAAGCATTGAATCGGCTGAAGCGGTTCCTTGAATCGTGACAGCTTTGCCGGTAAGCGCGGCATCTGCTTTCGTGACTCCGTAAGTGGCAAGATTAATCGTACCGTTGAATGAAGAGAGCACCTTTACAAAAGTTTTTGTCGAATCGGTGAAAACTCCGCCGCTGTAAATCGTATCGCCGCCGCTACCCGTCAACGTGACCTCCGAATTGTTTTTCACGAGAATTGACTGCGAACCAACTTTGAAAGTCGAATTGTTATTTTTATCTGTTGAGG